>JBBTCR010000548.1:0-1130 GCA_038043105.1 Bacteroidota bacterium | reverse complement strand
TCAAAAAAGCAGATTCTTCACTCCGCTTCGCTCCGTTCAGAATGACGTTTGCTTCTTTTGGGACAGCCTCGCGACCGTTTTCGAGATCGCAGGGGGT
Organism: Bacteroidota bacterium; assembly: GCA_038043105.1. Classification (GTDB taxonomy): domain Bacteria; phylum Bacteroidota; class Ignavibacteria; order UBA10030; family UBA10030; genus VGWB01. The sequence continues at coordinate 1,033 of JBBTCR010000548.1, read as the reverse complement.
AGCTCTACCTCCCCCAATCCCGCTCAAGCGGGATCGACCCCTCCTCACTCAAAGAGGGGAAAATATCTCGCGAGATCCTTCAACGACAATTCTTCGTACCCTCTTAGAAGCGGGACGCGTCCCGGCGTTCGAACGCGGGGGAGTCACAGTACTACCAAAACACAATATTATCTTTTTTGGGGTGGGGCCAGCATTTCCTTCATCGCAATTCCATACCGCAGTCCCCGATCGCTTACCGTGATGCGATCCACATTCAGTCTCTTCATCACCTCCATCAAAATAATGATTCCGCCTAAGAGAACGTCGGCTCGACCGGGAAGAATCTGCGGGTAGGCTAATATCTCGTTCATCGTCTTGATTCTGAGATGGTTGAAGATCTGTTGGATCGCATCGAATGTCAGGACGTGTCCGCTGACGCGCCGTGGATCATACGTCGGTAGTTGCAGATCAAGTGCTGCAAGGGTGGTAAGCGTTCCTGCCACGCCGATGAGCTGAGTGCGTGATGGAAGGGAGGAGAATGAAGCGACCTGGGCGCGAATGTCTTTGAGCGCCCGGTTCATTGAGAGAGAAGAAGGAGGTGAAGTTTTCAACACTCGCTCAGTCAATCGGACGCAGCCAATATCCAGGCTCTGTTTCTGCTGCACAGTGTTGCCCACTCCTAAGGTCAATTCCGTGCTTCCGCCTCCGATGTCGAGCACGCCAAAGTACTCCTGCTTGCCGGGCTGTTGAAACTCCGAGACGGCACCCAGATACGTCAGTTCCGCCTCCTCGTCTCCAGAGAGGACTCTGATTTCAAAACCGAGTTCATCCGCGATGGACCGAATGAACCGATCTCCGTTGCTTGCGTCGCGAAGTGCGCTCGTTCCGCAGGCGATGATTTTCTCGGAGCCGCACTCGTCGGAGATTTGCTTGTAGGAGCGCAGGAAACCCAGAGTCCGCTCGAAGGTCTCTTGCGCTATTGCGCGATGTTGATCAACGCCCTTGCCCATGCGTGCAATCACGTGCTCATCACGTACTGCCTTCATCGTGCCGT
>JBBTCR010000547.1:0-3416 GCA_038043105.1 Bacteroidota bacterium | reverse complement strand
GATGATGAGTGCGTCCGATAGGAACGAGCCGAATCAAGCACGGTGGAATTCAGCTCTGCGTGCAAGTAGATGAAATCCAGCCAGTCTGTGACGGGAACGCGCATCTTGATTTGAGGGTACGACGGGGCTTTATCCGAGAACGCAACCTGCCCGCGCCTTCCGAGTCCCCATTGGTTCTGCATTTTCTCAAGCGAAAACTGAAATGCACCGATGTGAAACGTCAGTTGAGCTTCCGTCGTGTTGTACTCAATCGCATCGTCGGTCTGCTTTGTCAGGATGACGCCAGGATCAGGCGTGTTGACCTTTGACACGTTGATCGCCTTCCCGACTTCGCGGTTGTCGACGAAGTTGAGATAGTACCCGATGTCATCGAAAACATAGCCGTAGAACCTCGCGCCCTGACTGCGCAGGCGAGCGTAGTCCTTCTCAAGGTTGGTCTGAGCCAAACGCCCGATCAGGTCGAAGTTCAAGATTCCGCCCGGGAAATCGGTTGAGATCAGATGCCAGCGTATTTCGGAGGGCTCGGGATCGCCGGCGAGCGAGGAAAGCTCATAGTGGAACTCGCCTTTGAGGAACTCGTACTCATCTCGTTCGATTTCTGTCATCCTTGCGATCTCGTCTTCAAGAGCTTTGAGATGGGATGCAATCACTCGGCGTGAAAGCGGCCGTGCTGCGTCACGGTATTCCTTGAGCAGGTCGCGGGTCTCCATTCGTCTGAGGAATGAGTAGGCTTCGTGAGAAGCAGGTAGGTACACCGATTGCGCATCTGATAGAGAAGCAGCCTGAAGCAAGGCCGAAACGAGTACGGTAAAACGTAGCGTAAGGCGAGATTTCATTCTATGGCTAGTCCAATCCTTTTCAATAAAATGTGACTGCAGTTACAGCGGTCGCAGGACGGCTATTCCTCCCCCCCTAGAAATCTGGTCGAAAAGTAGCGCCACAAAGACACCCCGCCTGACCACGCGTTGGCCTTAATGTCGGCGGGCAGGCAAGTCACAAAGCATCATAAAAGGTTAAAAAACCAAGATGTTTTTCTTCGTGTCTTTCCCGCCCGACCGAACGCCCGCCAGACCGACAAGTCTGTCGGGCTGGGTCGTTCGGGCGGGGTGACTTAGTGGTCCCGCTCTTTGGATTCCGCTGTGTAAGCGGGATTCTGAACAGCGGAACAAAGTTGATGTTTTCAACCGGGCTTCTAGTGTTCTTCGACAGTTCATAGTTGTTGCATAAATTCTTTCCACATCGGTTGCTGGATCACATACAGCGCAGATGATATGTCGCTCCTGACGGAGCTCAACAACCCCTTTTTGCGCAAGCTACAAACGTCTCGTCCCTAACGGGACTCAACAGGCGGTATGAAATCAGCGCGATCTGGCCGCTCCGTAGGAGAGCAATGTTTATGGATCGTCCATTCAAAGAGCGATTGAGCCCCGGTCCCAAAGGGATCCCCTACAGCGGGACGGGGCGGTATGTAATCCCTTCAACGAATCTGGATCGTCTTGATAAGATGGAAAAGACTTCTGCAATCGCGATAAACTGTCGGACAACTGAAGACTGGTGCGCAGCTCAATCACCCCACTCCAAGCTTCCGCCTAAAATACTCCATAGTCCTCCGGAGGCCTTCTTCCCGCCGAACTCTCGGCTGCCACTTGAGAATCTCTTTCGCTGCGGAGATATCCGGCTGGCGAACCTTCGGATCATCCTCAGGCAACGGCTTGTGAACAATCTTGCTCTTGCTGCCCGTCAGGTGAATGATTTCACGAGCGAGCCGCTCCATCGTGATCTCTTCAGGATTCCCAATGTTCATCGGCGACACGTAATCCGACATCATCAATTGGTAAATCCCTTCGACGAGATCGGAGACATAGCAGATGCTGCGCGTCTGGTTGCCCTCGCCGAACACTGTGACATCTTCGTTCCGCAGCGCTTGAGACATGAATGCCGGGATCGCACGGCCATCATCAATGCGCATCCGCTCCCCATATGTATTAAAGATCCGGGCAATTCTCGTGTCGAGCTTATGATAGCGATGGTAGGCCATCGTCATCGCTTCAGCGAAACGCTTCGCCTCGTCGTAGACACCGCGTGGCCCAACAGGATTGACGTTCCCCCAATACGCTTCGGGTTGGGGATGAATGAGCGGATCGCCGTAGACCTCCGAGGTCGAAGCAAGGAGGAATCGAGCATTCTTTTCCTTAGCGAGGCCAAGCGCCTTGTGAGTTCCGAGGGAGCCGACCTTGAGCGTCTGAATGGGGAACTTCAGATAGTCGATGGGACTTGCAGGGGAAGCAAAATGAAAAATGAAATCGACCTTCCCTTCTACGAATAGGTAGTTCGTGACATCGTAGTGAATGAACTTGAAGCGGGGATTTCCCGCGAGATGGGCGATGTTATCGGTGCTGCCCGTGATCAGGTTGTCAATACAGATGACCGTGTGCTCTTCGGCAATAAGCCGATCGCAGAGATGAGAGCCGAGAAAACCGGCGCCGCCGGTGACAACGGAAATAGGCATAGTCAAGTCAAGGAGTCAAAGCAAACTTTTTCTAGATAGGAATGAAGTGATCGTGTGATGCAGCTCCTGTGCGTCCTTTTTGAGCTCGCGATAGTCTTCGGCTGAGAAAGTGTATGAAGGATTGTAGTCCGCCTCTTCTCGGTATTTCATCAGGCGAGTGAAGGTGTGGGCCAAACCAGGCTTGATGAGCCCCTTCTTGACGAAGTGAAGGCCCAGCAGTCGATCGACTCCCTCGTGTGTCTTCGGCTCCAAGCCTTTTGAAAATAGCAGCGCTTTCACAGTGTGAAAGACAAAGTAGTAGAGGCGCGAGACCGCATCTTTGTGATAATCGTTAGCCGCAAGCAAATCAGCAGCGGCTAAGGATTCGGCGGCTCGACGCAGTTCCTCTGCTACGTTCGCTTTCTGGTTCCGTTGTGTCACAGCAATATTCCCTCGCTCTCGATGTCGAGCGCAATTCTTCTTTCTCGCGAGCGTAAAGCAGCAAACTCTTCGGGGGAGAGCACGAGCGAAGTGAATGGGATCAAGCGTTCTACTTCCAGTTCCACAACGACATCGATTACCTTCCGCTTCAACGCTCTATCAAGGCCCTCTACGATCACCGCAACGTCGAGATCAGAGTCCGGGTCGAAATCTCCCCTCGCCTTCGATCCAAACAGAATCATTGCTTTGAGGCGATCTCCTAGAAGGTCTCTCAACCGCGCACGCAAATCCCGCAAGACCTTCGTCTCCCCCTTGGTCAGATATTGCAGGGCCTCCAGGGCGCCGACCTTTTCAGTTCGTCGTCGCCTGTTCTGCCTAGCGGTATGAGTCGTTTTTCTCTCTCTCAGGTGCGTGGCTTTCATCGAAATGTCTCTAAGTGCTTCGACTCGCAAATAGAGTCACGTATTTTGAAAATCAGATCGTGAGG
>JBBTCR010000546.1:0-7697 GCA_038043105.1 Bacteroidota bacterium | reverse complement strand
GGCGCTTCCGGCTCCGGTTGCATCTCTCCGAGAGGAACGCTCTCTTCCTTTAGGAGGGCTCTTTCGTCGAGTCGTGGGCTTGTCTTGAGAGAATCGCTTATTCTTTTTCAAAAAATTCCCTGCGCAAAGGTTGAAAGACTAGGCAAGGTCAATCGGAGAACACCCGACCGACCTGCGTTCTTACAAGTGGCTGTTAGTCAGCTATCTTTTCGGCTTGGGTAGTCGCAATGGGAAGAGCAACTGTGACGGTTGTGCCTCTACCGTACTCACTCTGGACGTCGAGCATACCACCGTGAAGTTCCGTAAGGCGTTTCGCTACGGTGAGGCCGAGACCCGAGCCTTGTTGTTCGTAGATCTTGCGTTCGAACTGCATGTAAGCTCCGACACTGTGGAGCTGTTCGGAAGTCATGCCCCGCCCTTCATCCCGAACGCGCATAATGAGCTGGTTGTCCTTCAATTCCGTGATGACCTTGAGGGCAGACCCCTTCTTCGAATACCGGATGGCGTTGTCAAACAGCTCTTCGAAGATCTTGGCAAAGTAATCGGAGGACATGGCAACGGACGCGGAGATCAGTTGAAGGTGGAGGTCTGTGGTTCGACCAGATTCATATGCTCGCTGCCGTGCCGTTGTGTCGATCAGTCTGTCGACATTCGATGCCTGATTCCTCCGGAGCTGCTCGATCTTCTGATAGTCCATCTTCAGGATTTCGACCTGCGCATAGATCAGGAAATTCTCGACCAGCCGGTGAAGCCGTTTGCCGTTCTTGTAAATGCGCTCAGCCATTTGTGAGACCTCGATCGGCTCCAGCTCAGCAAACTGCTTCCGCAGGATGTCGGCATATCCGAGGATGCCGTTAAGGGGCGTCCGCAGCTCGTGTGGTAGTGCTGTGCTGAGTTGAGAGCGGAGTATTTCGAGCTTCGTCTCCGCCTGCTGAATGAGAATGCGATGCTTTTGCAGTCGGGCATTGACAGCCGCGATGAGATCGTTTGGAGAGAACGGCTTCACTAGGTAATCGTCGGCACCAAGCTGCATGCCCTGACGCATGCTCGCCGTGCTCTGCTCGGCAGTGATCAGGATGAACGGTACCCATGCCGTTGTCGGATCGTTCCGTATGGCGGTGAGAACCTGATAGCCATCCACCAGTTGCATACGAATGTCACAAACAATCAGGTTCGGCAACTGTTTCCGCGCGAGTTCCAGCCCCTCTGCACCATTCGTAGCGCTGAAGACTTCAAATCCGTTCTTCCGAAGCGTCATCACGATCACCTCACGGATCGTCGCCTCGTCATCAATCACAAGAACTTTCGTCATGGAAAACTGACTGCCACCAATCTGAGAGATTTCCCCTGACCTATGCCATAAAATATGAAAAGGGTTGACAGAATCCAAGAGTTCGCAGAAATCGGGGGAAAAGCCTAAATTCTTTTAGATAACTGATTTGGCTTTGCGCCCTGCTGGACGAGCCTATTGTGCTTTCAATGTGATGAACCACGGTAGCACGTGGTGAGAAGAGAGTCTATCTTGATGCTACAAAAAGAAAGGTGGGAAAACAAATGGAAATCCCGACCAGCCTCGCCACCATGCCTTCATTGGGTCCTTTCCCGCTGGTCGGGATTCCTGAGCCGAGCCTTATTCCACAAACCTCAGAGCACCTTACTCATACCATTCGATGATGCTGTAGTATCGGAGTTTCCCGATTCGCCTCGCCTTGTCCAGTGCATCAGAACTGTATTTGATTTTCGCCTCCGATCCTGTTCCCTTCAGCATAACTGATGCACCGGCATTCCCCGCCACAATGACGCCTCCGACGACTTGTGGGGTTCCGGCGGCTCCAAACTGAACCATCGTGTTAAAGCCGTCGACGACCACCAATCCATAGAAACTGAAATTACCGTTGAACTGCACATTTCCCTTCACGACCAGGATTCCGTAGCCGACGACATTGCCCGTGAATTTGATGCTGAAAGAGGTATCATCCCCTGCATTGCAGTACACAATGGCCGGATTTGAGGAACTTCCCCACGAGGCGCTGTTGTAGACGCCCGACATGTTGTAGACATAATCCGCGTTTAGCTTGTACTCGTCGAGGAACGGGAGCGGGTCAATCGTAGAGGTGTCAACTTTCACCGGCGGGACGCCGTCGATATCGCCACCAGCTTTCGTGACGGTCACAGAATCGGATCCCTTCATCGTTGCAACACCCGGCACATTGCCATAACCGACGAGGTTCGTACCCGTCGAATCCCAATTGTGCCCGTCGACCTCAGCCTGACCGGAAATCGAAAACTTCACCGGGGTAGCACGAATCCCTATCGCAGCGCTAACCTGCGGAAACGGTTTCGTTGTTCGCAGGAGCTTTGTTTTCATCGTATAGGTCGAATCCGCATACATCCCGGTGGACGTGATCCAGAGAGTATCACCAATCTCGCTGTGCTGCACAACATACGAACCCCCGCTAAACGATCCGGACGTTGGAATTGTCGGAAGGCTGCGATCGTATGCTCGAAGTGTTGTGTGGATCGCGGTTCTGGCGAGATTTCTCGCAAAGATGTACTTCGAATATCCGGTCTGAGCCTCGACGAGATAGTTGGTCGTCCCACGCATGCTAAAGCCGATGATGCCAAATGCAAGACTTAAACCTAAGACGAGGAACAACGACATTCTACCCATTGATCACCGCCTTTAGTAGTTAAGATTGTTGAGATTGCGCGGGATGATGGTTTTCTCCCACGTGACGGCAGCCCACGTCGTGTCATAATACGAATAGACTGGCTCCGGGCTCTCGATTCTGAATCCCACATTGATCGCGCGGATGCGCTCGATCTGCCCAGGTGTCGTTATGGGTGTTGGGATCCTGTTGTAAACGGAATCATAATACGTAATTCGAAAATAAGTGAGCCCCCAGTTCTGCTGAACCGTCTGCGATCCCACACGCCGAAACAACGGGAAATCGCCAGTATTGCTGGTTCCTTTTACGTGACTGGTGTCGCCGGCGAGATATCGAACATCATTGACAACGGACTTGTTTGTGAGATCAGCAAGAAAACGAATGCCAGTCGAATCAGCCCAGAGGATCTTCTGGCCGGAAACGCGGTGTCCGATTTTGGCAAAATCCGACTCGATCTGGCGCGCCAATTCAACAGCGTTCGTCTGTGTGACAACGCTGAACTGGTTCTGGCACATCGACGAGTTGATATTCGATTGAACGCGAGCGACGGTCAAGGCCAGTATGCCGAAAAGGATTGTTGACATGATGATATCGAGAAATGAAGACATGGCTCATACCCTTCTAGAAATAGCGACGATAGACCGACATATCTCTCATCACGAGTGGAACGACATTCTCGTCGAGATCCTTTGGAAGGTTAGGATGCGTGATCGTTACCGTGACGCCTTTGTAGAACGTTCTCCAGGACGTCATCGTATTGGCATCATCCTCGTCGAGATACTCGATGTTCACGCGTACGTCAAACCATCCGAATCGTGGATTCCAGACTCTCCTTTTGTAGCCGCTGTAGTCGTCAATGTCGTCATACCTGATTTTCGACAGGAAATTGCCGGTGGTTGATGTGTCGACACCACCATTCTCCGTAATTGGTTCAGCACTTCCGTCAGGACCGAAGAAAAACCTTGGTGTGATATCGTTGTAGGAGAATGCCCTTACCCCGCCCAGTGTCCTTTCATCAAACTCCTGCGACAGAACTTCGTCCAACATTGTCTGCCCAATGGAGAGAGCGTCGAGCGTCGCCTCCATTTCAAGGCCCGTTGTGCTGGTGTTGATGAGGGTTGCGTTGACGTTGAGGGTGAGTGTGGAGAGGATGACGAACGCCCCAATGACAAAGCTCACTTGTCCCGTGTTTATCATTTCCCGTGCCTCCGATATTGGTTTCGTAGTCTTTTTGGGCACAAATTATACCATCCATCCCCCTCACGTCTGGATGACATCGCGATCCCACAAGTTGTTGTAATCCTAGGGATTGCGCACTGGGGAGTATTCTGTCAAGTAGGCAGAATCGCCTGCATTCGTTGTTAATTCTACAAAAGACCACGATCCTTGGATCGCGGTTGAGACGTGTAATGGGGGGAGTACTCCAGCAGCAGCAAAACTGAAAGAAAACGAAGGATCAAGCTTCAGGAGAAGTGGGAGAATGTGGGATGGATCAGGTGAGCCGAAAGCTGCTAGGCAACCGAATCAATTAGGTCTGCTTGCACGAAATCTTTCGGGAACAAGAATCCCCCCATCGGCCGAGGAACGAATTACATGCGAGGCGAAAAACAGAGAGATCTTTGTCAGTTGAAGCGTGCTTGGAGCCGCCACACGCAAGGCACTACGCGTCTCCTCCCCTCCAAGAAGATTTCAGCTGCAATGCGCGTGGAACTATTTCAATTCGGCAAGGGACGAAGCCCAGGAGCTCACCGTCCGCCTCGATGGGAACCTTTTCCTCCGACGTAACACTAACGCGCTTAGCCTGGAAGTAACTCACCCATGACAGGTTGATGTGTCTTCCCGAGTAGATTCTTGGGAAGTTCACCAATCGAGCCAGAATCCATTGTTTGTGAATCAAAACGATGTCGAGAAGCCCATCATCCACCTTCGCACGGGGAGCAAAGTTCATTCCACCACCGGCATATCCCCCGTTTGCCGCGACGACACCAAGAAACAAATCGCTTACCGGCTCACGCTCATCGATTGTCACTGTCATCCGCTGCTCGCGATAGCTGGCAACCGTTTGCACCGCAGCTAATCCGAAACCGAGGAAGCCGCCCAGCCTCTTATGCTGCTTCTGGACTCGCTGAACAACCACGGCAGCGATCCCCTGCTGACATTCATTGATGAAGAACCGCTCGACCTCTTGCCCGTTCGGATCACGGTACGTGACTTTTCCGATGTCAATGGCCCGGGCGCGTGTGCCGCAGACATCATCGATCTGGTGATCCAACTGTTCCGGGATGTTGAAGCTCTTGGCGACATCTTGCGCCGTCCCGCTGCAAACGATGCCGAGTTGGCATGAAGGATTGATCATCGTTCCGTCGAGAAAAAACCCGTTCACGACCTCCTGTATCGTTCCGTCACCACCGATTGCGATGACCAACGCCGTTCCCTGCTGAATGGCAGACCGCGTCGAGGACGTCGCTTCAAGCGGCTCGTTCGTCACGCAGACCGAGAAATCACCCTTGAGCCGTCGGCCGATCTCGGTGATGATGCTCTCCTGTTTTCTCCCGGTTCTGCCACCGGAGGATGTGGGGTTGAGAATGAGATGTGTTTGTTTCGGCTGCATTGGGGTCGGCCTTAGCACAATGTCAAGATCTTCAAGCAAGGTGTTCTTGCAGAACGAAGCTACTAACTTTGCTGCGGATTGTCAAATCCGATAAGTTGACTGCGAGCAGTTTCCTCGTTCCAGAAGGCGACGTAAACCGGCCTTTTGTCCATCTCGTGACCGTTCATCAGCCTTCCTAGAAGCCTGAGAAATCGGGCTCTTTCGGTTCCTGCACTCCACCATCATGGCTTGCGGCAGTCGGAAACGCGCTTCGGCCCTTACAGACTGGCGGATCATCTCACTACTGACCGCAGGAAAGTAAGGGTTTCGGCGGTTAGGGCGCGTCTCCGAGGGGGGACGTCGAGACGTCACAACATTTCTGAACCGTTCTTTCTTGAGTTTGTTGAATCTTACTTTTATAATCTGATAGCTCCGGATTTCGACAACCCGTGGAGAAACCTTCGATTCTTCTCACAACATGAAATGGAGAACACCGTGTCCACCAATGAGATTCTTGATTCACTGCAGCGCTGCATCGAGCGCGGGAAAGTCAACAACAAATCCCCTCATCCACCCGACATGAAAGGACAGGATGGCGCCGACGAATTGGCGCGCAAGGCGCTCGACACCGGCATTCCGCCTCAGGATGTGCTCTCAAAGGCGTTGGTCATCGGCATGCAGCACGTTGGAGAGAGGTTTCGCAACAAGGAGATCTTTGTTCCCGATGTATTGATGTCCGCAAAAGCGATGTCAGCAGCTATGGAACATCTTAAACCCTTCTTTGAGTCCAACGCCTTAAAGCATCGCGGGACCGTGGTGATGGGGACCGTCCTGGGGGATTTGCACGACATCGGCAAGAAGATTGTCTCCATGGTCATCGAAGGAGCGGGGTGGGAAGTGGTGGATCTTGGAACGGACGTCTCGCCGGAGAAATTCTTGAATGCCGTTGCCCAGCATCCGGGCTGCGTCGTTGGCTTGAGCGCGTTGTTGACGACGACGATGATCAACATGGAAACCACGGTGCGTCACATCAAGGCACAACACCCCGGCACCAAGATCATCGTCGGGGGAGCGCCGGTCACACACGACTTCGCGAGCAAGATCGGCGCCGATGGATATTCCCCTGACCCGCAAGGCGCGGTGGAGTTTCTGAACACACGTGGTCTCCAGAGCTGAGAATGATCGGCCCCACAGCAAACGACACATATGTCTTTTCACCATCGTTTTCTGACCTGACCGTCAGGCGGGAACTGCTCGAGAAGATACTCGGCTACAAAGGTGGAGGCCCGCCCGACCACGCCGTTCGGGCGGGCACACCCGCAGCTGTCAGCAACCTGATCGAAGAGATCCTTCCTGAAGTCCCAAGCCGCATTTCGGTTCGATGCGGCTTTCGCATCTTGCCCGTCGGCTCCGTATCCGTTGCAAGCGATTCGCTCTCCTGCAATGGCGTCCGATTTACGACAGGAGCGATCATCGCCAAGCGTCTCCGAGCATCAACCACACTCGCACCGTTCGTTGCGACAATTGGTAGCCAGATGGAGGATTGGTCACGTGAGCTCATGGCTGGAGGGGATCCGGTGAAAGGCTTCATTGTTGATGCGATCGCATCCGAGACTGTCGAACAGGTTGCGGAGTGGCTCGAGAAGAGAGTTGCCGAACATGTCAAGCCGCGCGGATGGAACATCACGAACCGCTATAGCCCGGGTTATTGTGGATGGTCTGTCGCAGAGCAGCATGAACTTTTCTCTCTTTTACCGGAGCGGTTCTGCGGAGTCTCATTGACTGTCAGCTCCCTGATGATCCCCATCAAGTCGGTCAGCGGTGTCATCGGCCTCGGACCGACGGTGAAGCGCGATGCCTCCATCTGTTCAATCTGCGATCTGAAGGACTGCTTCAGACGGCAGGATGATCCATTGCCGACTGTTGAGGAAGCGTGAAACCGAACATTGTTGTTGTTGGCAGCTCCAACACGGACATGATCATCAAGATCCCCCGACTCCCGAAGCCGGGCGAGACAATCCTTGGAGGTACCTTCTCGATGGCAGCAGGAGGAAAAGGAGCGAATCAGGCTGTCGCCGCCGCTCGTGCGGGTGGTGAGGTAACGTTTGTTGCAAGAGTTGGCGATGACATGTTTGGCAAGCAGGCTCGAGAGGGATTTGTACGAGACGCCATCAATACACGCTCCGTTTTCACAGACCCAAAAGCCGCCTCCGGCATTGCCCTCATTTTCGTCGATGAGCGCGGTGAGAACAGTATCGCCGTCGCATCAGGCGCAAACGCCGAGCTCACACCGACAGATGTTTCTCAAGCCAAGGATGCAATCACCTCGGCAGATATCCTCCTGCTGCAGCTTGAGGTACCGATTCCGACTGTCGAGGCTGCAGTGAGGTTGGCGACAGAGGCCGGTGTGCGAATCATCCTGAATCCTGCGCCCGCAC
>JBBTCR010000545.1:0-5672 GCA_038043105.1 Bacteroidota bacterium | reverse complement strand
CGTAAAATCGCCGATGATGAGAATCGCTTGATGGCCCAAATCTTGAAACTGCCTGAGTTTTCGTAGGACGACTGAGTGTCCAAGGTGGAGGTCGGGCCGACTTGGATCACAGCCGAGTTTCACGCGGAGAGGTTTTTTTGTCTTGATGGATCGTTCAAGTTTTATCACGAGGTCGTCTGCCGGAATGATCTCCGATACGCCTCGTTTGATGACGTCCATCTGGTCGTTTAGGGAAGGGGACAATTCTTAGGAGTTACTCCTGTGTCAAGTCGTGGAACGTTTTAGTCGCGCCGCGATCTCGCGCTTCGCCTCTCGCTGCTTGATCGCTTCTCGCTTATCGTAGCTTCGCTTTCCCTGGGCGATCGCCAGCTCGATTTTTGCGTAGGGTCCTTTGAAGTAGACCGACAATGGCACGAGCGTCAATCCCTTCTCTTGAACTCGCGTCAAGAGCCGTCGAATCTCCCGCTTTTGCACCAGCAGCTTGCGGGTGCGTTTGGGATCGTGATTACTGATGCCGCCGTGTTCGTAGGGGCTGATGTGCATCCCGGACAGCCAGATCTCGCCATTCTTCACCGTTGCGTAGCTGTCTTGAAGATTTGCATTTCCCCCGCGCAGAGATTTCACCTCAGTTCCAAGAAGAACGATCCCGGCCTCCAACGTGTCCAGGATGTGATAATCGTGCCGCGCCTTTCGGTTCGAAACGACAACTCGCTGTTCCTTCTCAGCCATCCCGCTCAAAATTTTGCATTATAGTACGGGAAAAGTCAAAAAGAATCAAATGGATTCTCAATCCGCGGAAACTCGCGGATGGTGACGGATGCTCACAGATGTGACAAATGGAGACGATGAAGATAACAGGAGCAGACTTTCAGGAAGAAGTCAGCGAGGTTCGATTACAGCCCCTTCTTCTTACTATCGGCGAGTATCCGTGAGCATCGGTGAGTATCTGCGCCTCGCCTGGTTGCCTTTTTTTGCAGTTATGGCTATATTGCGACCGTCATTTTCGAGTTTGATAGTACTTTCAGATGAGCGGATGCGACGGCCTCGCGCCTGTCCATCACCCGCAACCTAGGAAGGACATTCAATGGCTGAAAAACAATTTGATGTGACAGTCATCGGGGCAGGTCCCGGCGGCTATGTCGCGGCAATTCGCGCAGCTCAACTGGGAATGAAAATCGGTCTCGTTGAGCGAGATAAGCTTGGTGGCATCTGTCTCAACTGGGGTTGCATCCCCTCAAAGGCGTTGCTGAAGAGTGCGGAGCTCTATAATACGTTCAAGAAGGCCGAGGAATTCGGGTTTTCGTACAGTGACCTGAAATTTGACTTCTCGAAGATCATCAAGCGAAGTCGCGATGTCGCGGACCGTATTTCAAAAGGTGTCGAGTACTTGATGAAGAAGAACAAGATCGAGGTAATCCCCGGTACGGGGCGCATTTTGAACAGAACCTCGATCGAAGTGAGCAAAGATGGGAAGGTGACCGACACCATCAAAACGAAATTCACGATCATTGCGACCGGCGGGCGACCGCGCACGATTCCTGGTGTCACCATTGATCGAAAAAAGGTTCTCACGAGCACAGAGGCAATGACGTTGCCCGAGCTCCCCAAGTCTCTCCTTGTGATAGGGGGCGGAGCGATTGGCATTGAGTTCGCTTACTTCTACAACGCGTTCGGCACAAAGGTGACCGTAGTGGAAATGTTGCCTTCTATCCTTCCCAAGGAAGACAAAGAAATTACAAAGCTCCTCGAATCGAGCTTGCGGAAGCAGGGCATTGAGATTCTCACAAATGCGAAAGTAGAGCTTGCTAGTGTGGCGAATGACGTGACGCTCAAGGTCTCGACCAAGGAGGGAACGAATGAGCTCAAAGGAGAGCTCGCACTGATGGCTGTTGGGGTTCAAGGGAATGTTGAAAACCTGGGCTTAGAGTCCCTAGGAGTGAAAGTCAACCAGGGAGCGATCATCGTCGACAAATTCGGGAAAACGACTGTTGATGGCATCTATGCGATTGGTGATGTCTCGGGCGAGCCCTGGCTGGCGCACGTTGCCTCACATCAGGGTATCGTTGCGGCGGAGCATCTGGCAGGAAAAGCGACTCACGGATTTGATCGGTCGAACATTCCGAGTTGCACGTATTGCCAGCCACAGGTTGCCAGTGTCGGCATGACGGAGGAGGCTGCCATTGCTTCCGGATACAAAGTGAAAGTGGGGCGATTCCCATTCCGTCCCCTCGGCAAAGCGATGGCGACAGGAGAAACCGAGGGAACAGTTAAACTTGTCTTTGACGAGCGGTACGGCGAGCTCCTCGGCGCGCACATTCTTGGTTCCGAAGCCACCGAGCTTATCGCTGAGCTTGGTCTCGCTCGCGCGCTCGAATCGACCTACGAGGAGATTCACCGGACGATGCATGCCCATCCGACCCTCTCAGAAGCAGTCATGGAAGCTGCCGGTGAAGCATTTGGGCAAGCGATTCACATTTAGTGAATGATCTTACGCAGGGACTGATTTTCAGCCACAAAGTCACCAAGGGTAAATTAGGTTTTTTCGCCTACTTTCCTTGTTTTTCTTTGTGCCTTCCCCGCCCGACCGCCGGTCAGGCGGGCGGGGAGCCTTTTGCCGCTGTACGGCATCCCGCTCCTTTGATAAGATTATGGTTGCGGGAGTGGCAAAATTTCTAATGGGATGCGTAACATTAGTTAGTGAATGAGTTAATTGATTAATTGGTGACTGCTGAGCGTGCGCCGCTCGACGCGGGCCAATCTCATAAATTCCAACGACATCCTCCAAAGGCTCAAGTCAGTGAACACGCTATACGTCTCAAATCTTGGTCGCACACACTACGCTGATGCGTGGACCTTACAACGGAAGCTGTTCAATCTCCGCCACCGAGAGTTGATTTATGACGTATTGCTCTTCACCGAGCACGAACACGTGTACACGATCGGTAAAGGGGGGGATGAGAACCATCTGCTTGCTTCCGGCGATGAGCTGCTGGCTGACGGTACAGAGGTCTTTCGGATCGATCGCGGCGGTGATATCACGTACCATGGTCCGGGACAAGTTGTCGGTTATCCAATCATCAATCTTAATCAACACTCACCTGACATCCACAGGTACCTCCGATCCCTTGAAGAAGCGATCATCCTTTCGCTTGGACAGTTTGGCATCGAAGGAGGACGAGAAGAAGGGATGACCGGCGTTTGGGTGAGAGGGGAAAAGATCGCCGCCATTGGTGTGAAGGTTAGCAAGTGGATCACCATGCATGGATTCGCTCTGAACGTCAACACGGATCTCAAAAAGTTTGAGCGAATCATCCCATGTGGCATCTTCCACAAGGGTGTTACCTCCATGCAGAAGATCCTTGCCCGGGAAATCCCGCTCGATGAAGTTCGAGATTCTTTGACGAAATCGTTCTGTGCGGTCTTCGGCTGTACTGCAGCGCCGATACAACCAGCGCTCCTGCATCAGCGAATTGAAGCACTCCAAGTCGAATCATCGTAGCGTTCGCTCCATCGAGCACAACCATCTCTATGAGGAGATGATTAACTAATGCCAACAACGCAAACGGGTGTTGCTGCTAAGCAGCCAAGCAAGATCAAGCTTTCACGAGAAGAGCTTCTGCACGCCTATCGAGTGATGCTCACCGCCCGACGCGCGGATGAAAAGATCCTCATCCTGCTCAAGCAGGGGAAGTGCTTCTTCCACATCGGCGGATCTGGTCACGAAGCGGCACAGGTTGCAGCAGCTGCCGCACTCCGTCCAGGCCACGATTGGTGTTTTCCTTACTACCGTGACATGGCGTTTGCATTGCAGATGGGAATGACCGCCGAAGAAATGTTTTTGATATCATTGCACCGGGCGGAGGATCCGGCGACTGGCGGTCGCCAACCCCAGGGTCACTTCGGACGCACTGATCTGCGCATGCCTACGCAGTCAAGCCCTACGGGTACTCAATATTTGCAGGCAGTCGGAGTAGCAATGGGCGCGAAGAAGGAAGGAACGGATGAAGTGGTGTATGTATCGTCCGGTGAGGGGTCAACCAGCGAGGGTGAGTTTTTTGAAGCGGTGAACTGGGCTGCCCGGGAGGCGTATCCTGCCATCTTTTTTGTTGAAGACAATAGACTTGCCATCTCCGTGCCGGTCCAGCATCAGACTGCCGGCGCTTCAATTTTCGAGGCAGTGAGCGGCTTCAGAGGGCTCGACCGCTACGACGTTGACGGGTCGAATTTCGTCGAGGTATTCAATGTTATGCAGAAGGCTGTCGAGCGTGCGCGAAAAGGGGGTGGGCCGAGTCTCATCCGTGCCAATGTTGTCCGTCTCTTGCCGCACTCCTCGTCTGATGACCAGCTGAAGTATCGCTCGAAGGAGGAGGTCGAGCGGGACAAGGCGAGGGACCCAATCCCGAAGATGACGCACTTCCTGATCGAAGAGGGGTTCATCACCGACAAAGATGCCACGGTAATTCAAGCAGAGGTAAAAGAGGCTGTGGATGCCGCTGCAGATTGGGCAGAATCTCGGCCACTGCCAGATCCCGCCACAGTCAGCTTACACGTATATGGGTCGGCACACGCAAGTCCTCCGAAGGATTTTGTTGAGCCCGAGCACAGAGGTCCCAAGGTCGTCATGGTTGACGCGATCAACCATGCGCTCAAAGAAGAGATGGAACGCAATCCGAAGATGATCATCTTCGGCCAGGATATCGCGGATGGAAAGGGGGGAGTCTTTACTGCCACGAAAGGAATCTCCACGAAATTTGGTGAGGATCGGGCATTCAATTCGCCCCTTGCGGAGGCAAGCATCATTGGAGTTGCGATCGGCCTCGCGCTGAAAGGATGGAAGCCTGTGCCAGAGATTCAGTTCGCGGACTATATCTGGCCGGCTTTCATGCAAATTCGCGATGAACTCGCGATGTTTCGGTATCGCTCGAACGGCACGTGGTCTTGTCCGGTTATAATTCGAACCCCTGTCGGTGGTTACATTCACGGCGGACACTATCACAGCCAGTGCATCGAGGGAATCATGGCGCACATTCCCGGGATTCGTCTCGCGTTTCCCTCAAACGCGGCAGATGCAAAGGGATTGCTGAAGGCCGCCATCCGAGGAGACGACCCTGTGATCTTTATGGAGCATAAGGGGCTCTACCGGCAAGGGTATGCCGCCTCGTCCGAACCGGACGCGGACTATGTCCTTCCGTTCGGGATTGCCGCGGTCAAAAGGGAAGGGACCGATGTCACCGTCATCACCTACGGGGCGCTGGTCCAAAGGTCGCTCGAAGCAGCGAGGAAATTGGAAGAGAAGGGCACCAGCGTCGAGGTTGTCGACTTGCGGACCCTCGATCCGTTGGATGAAGATGCGATCTATAGTTCGGTGAAGAAGACCGGGAAAGTACTGGTCGCACACGAGGATACTCTAACTGCCGGATTTGGAGCTGAGATCGCGGCTCGTATTGCTCAGAATTGCTTCGAGCATCTCGATGCTCCCGTCAGGCGAGTTGCTGCACTCGATATGCCCGTTCCGTACAGTCCGCCGCTCGAGAATGCGATGCTGCCGAATGAGGCGAAGATCCTTGCAGCCCTCGAAGAACTCGCCTCTTACTAAAAGAAACCTCGTATGAAAGTCGACGTCATAATGCCGAAGATGGGGGAGAGCATTCAAGAGGGGAAGATCCTTCGGT
>JBBTCR010000544.1:0-1941 GCA_038043105.1 Bacteroidota bacterium | reverse complement strand
ACGGAAGGCTGACTGGCTGGTCGTATACTGGTGATTTCCAGTAAAACGCAGTCACCAATTCGTGTTCTATAACTCCAAGACATCCCGCTTCGGCGGGATGTCTTGTTTTTTGCCATTCAGCTCAAGATTTATCGCATCAGACTCCGCTCGCTGCTGCTTCGCAGGAATCTTCCACTCAGGCTCCTTGACAGAGTCGAGCAAATGTTGTATTATTTTAGTGCTAGACTGTCATCGACCTCTGAAACACCGAGTATGCAAGTTCTTCTAAGGGGAAGCCATGGCTGATTTCAAGATTGAAGGAATTACTGTTGGCGGTAAGCCCGTCTCGGGCATGATCGGCGCTGACAGTCTGAAAGACGCGAAGCAAAAAGCTTCACAGATGGCAGCTGAGAAAAAGTTCAAGCTGACCGGCGTGTTTGAGCGCGTTGGGTGGCTTTATCGCGTGCAGAAGGGGACGGAGAAACCGATCGATGGCGAGCAGAAGGCTTACACGAAGGATGAGGTGAAACAGGCCCTCGAGAAGATGGGCTACAGGGTCATCTACGTCCGAAAGAAATTGTTCGGCAACAAGCAACGAGCAGCACCGGCTGTCGAGGTCATCACGTTTGTGCGCCTGAGCGCCGACCTCATGCGTCAGAAGCTCCCCTTCAACGAAATCCTTCTGCTGCTGATGAACGACATCGGGAACCCCGCGCTGCGCGACGCGGTGAAGGAAATCAACAGCGAGTTGAAGCAGGGGAAAGACAGCGAAAAGGTTTTCTTGAAGCAGTCGCCGGTGTTGGGGAAATTTACCGCCAACATGCTTGGCCTTGCCTCCAAGAGCGGTAACATGACGGAGATCTACGAGAGCACGGCCAAGTTTCTCGAACGGAATGCCGAGTTCAAGCGAAACTTGAAGAGCGCTCTCATCATGCCGCTGGTGACTCTCTTCATCCTGTTCCTCGCGGTGCTATTCTATGTTGGCTACATTTTCCCTGCGACCGCCGAGATGTTCGAGAAGTTCAAGATCGAACTCCCGCCGATGACGAAAGCTACCCTCTCGTTCAGCCGGTGGCTCACCGCGAATTTCTTACCCTTGTTGATTGCGATTTTCGTCCCGATCATTTTCCTTATGCGGTTCCTGTCGACAGATCGGGGACGCTTCATCATGGACAAGAGCATTATTAAGGTTCCGGTGGTTGGTCCTTTGTTGCACAAGACTGCGATCGAAATCTACTGCCGCGTCTTCTACTCTCTGTACAGCGGGTCGGGGGAAAACATCGACGTCATCCGTATGGCGTCTGAAGCATGTGGCAACAAGTACATGGAGCACCAGATTAAGACCATCGCGATACCCATGATGCTTGAGAAAGGGAAAGGCCTGACCGAAGCATTTCAGGCCACCGGAGTATTTACGCAGACAGCGATCTCCAGGTTCAACTCGGGTGCGGAAACAGGAACGGTGAAGAACACAGCGATTCAGCTTGCGGAGTACTATGAGAAAGAGACCACGTACAAGCTGAAGAATGCTATCGAGGTTATCCAGCTCTCGGTCTCCATGATCATCATGCTCGTGTTGACGGCGCTGACGCTTGTTTCTTCGGAGACAGCAACCATACGACCGAAAGCTCCGGGAACGTTGATCCACTATCTGATGTACTATTTTGGAATCAACTAGAAATCCGGTCGAAAAGTGTCACGCAAAGCCGCAAGAACGCAAAGGCTATACATATGATAGGTTTTTCCCAAAATTTCTCTTTGCGACTTGCCAGCCCGCTACGCATTCTGGCGGGGCGTCTTTGCGTGAGAAGACATTTCTCGACCACATCTCTAGTGTCGAGTCTCAGAGATTCCTTTCATAAGTGGTCACGGTGCATTGCTCTGATCTTGACTGGTTTGCCCGATTGACCGGCAGACTTGTTCTGAGCCAGTCCTAAGGACCCCTTTGGCGAAGCCATTCAG
>JBBTCR010000543.1:0-10672 GCA_038043105.1 Bacteroidota bacterium | reverse complement strand
CTATTGGGTGGACAAGACAGGCTCACGTGAAGTAGGGGGGTCCGGTCTGGGGCTTGCCATCGTGAAGCACATCGTTGAGGCACACAACAGCAAGGTATCGGTGACGAGCGAAGTCGGCAAGGGAACGACGTTCTCGCTTGATCTGCGAAAGTGACGCCAGCTGCCCTCAGACGCGTACCGCAGCTGTCCATCTTGCTGACATTGCAGATATGCAAAAGCCCCTCATAAGATTGTTCTGACGCTGTCCAAAGGGTCAGCCCTCACACCAACAATTCCAGGTGGTGCAGATCGGGCACGCCCGCTGCGACTTCCCGAAGCATCCAGACTACCTTCGCTTAATCCGCACCCTCCTGAGCCTTCCTGGTTCAGCATTTCCAGCCATCCTCTCACGTAACAATTCCTTAACACTCCACTAATACTTACCTAATTGTATCTGCTAAATTAGTGGTGGCTTTCAAATACCCGTCATCATCGATTAAGGAGAATCTATGAGAATTGCGCTCACTCTCTGCAGTTTGTTGGTAGCAGGTTCCCTGTTTGCTCAGGTTAAGGACAGTTCGCAAGTTGAGCTTCAGGAGAAAACGTCAGAGCTGAAGGGTCAGGTTGAGGGAATGAACGAGATGTTGCTCGACATGAAATCGACAGTCGATGCATTGAAGAAAATCAAGATCACAGGTTACATTCAGTCCCAGTATCAGACCGCAGAGAGCGATGGCATTGGCACGTTTTCGGGCGGCAGTTTTCCATCCAGCGTGCACTCCCGCTTCCTGCTGAGAAGGGGACGAGTGAAGGTAAATTACGACAATGACCTCACCCAATACGTACTCCAGATTGATGTCACACAGAACGGCGTTGGAATCAAAGACGCATACGCTACAATCAAGGAGCCCTGGCTGAAGAGTTTCTCACTCACTGGAGGCATATTTGACAGGCCATTTGGATTTGAAATCTCTTACTCATCAAGTAGCCGAGAATCGCCCGAACGGACTCGCCTGTTTCAGACGCTTTTTCCCGGCGAGCGCGAATTGGGCGCCAAGATCGAAATTACACCGCCAGAAACTTCACCCCTGAGTTTCCTCAATGTGAGAGCCGGACTGCTGAACGGCGTTCTCAACACGGCAAACGAAAACGATAACTTCAAGGATTTGATCGGCCGTGTGGGGGTTCAAGTTCCCCTGGCGGAGCAGGGACTTGCAATCGATGGCGGCCTCTCGTTCTACTCCGGCCAGGCGCGGAGCAATTCGCGGTTCGTTTACAAAACAAACGGTCCTGCCAAGAATTTCACCGTCGATTCGACAGCAGCAAATGTCGGTTCATACCATGACAGATCCTATCTTGGGGCGGATGTGCAGCTGTACTATGATCTCCCTGGCCTCGGTGGTCTGTCTCTTCGAGGCGAGTTTATTTCAGGAAAACAACCGGGCACGGCAACCTCGGGAGTGTTCTACAATCCCGGCTCGACGATCACGCCGCTATATCAGAGGAATTTCACAGGTTGGTATATCAACTACGTTCAGAATATCGGGCTGGAACATCAGCTTGTTGTGAAGTACGACGAGCTCGACCCGAACACCGATGTCGAGGGGAATGATATCGGAGCGCCTGGAAAAAACCTCGCGGTAGCTGATGTTCGGTACACGACCTTCGGCATCGGCTGGATCTACCATTGGGATGCCAATGTGAAATTCACGTTCTACTATGACATAGTCGCGAACGAGAAAGTGAATCCGGCGACGAATTTGGCGTCACTGATCCCATTCAAGGAAGACATCAAGGACAACGTTTTTACAGTGCGAATGCAGTACAAGTTTTAGCTAATAGGCACAATAAACCAACAAGGAGTAAACTCGTATGAATGTTTTTGCAGCTGTTTTCACCTTCGCCACGCTGCTCCTCGGATCCCTCTATCCAGGGGAGACGATCACAGTCAAGGGTTCCGATACGATGGTCATTCTGGCACAGCGCTGGGCAGAACTCTATATGTCAATGCATCCCGACGTGACGATCCAAGTCACCGGAGGGGGATCGGGAACAGGCATCTCGGCGCTCATCAATGGTACGACGGACATCTGCAACGCGTCGCGACCGATGAAGCAATCCGAAAGAGAAAAGCTGAAACAGCGGTTTAATACTCTCGGTGTCGAAATCAAGTCTGCCAAAGATGGCCTCGCGCTCTATGTTAACGAATCGAATCCTATTCAGGAGTTGACCCTTGATCAGATAAAGGCGATCTATACCAGCAAGATCACCAACTGGAAGGAGGTAGGCGGGCCGGATTCAAGGATCATTCTGTATGGGCGCGAGAACAACTCCGGAACCTATGTGTACTTCAAAGACAATGTCCTGGACGGAGAGGATTACGCGGCGGCTATGCAGAGCATGCCGGGAACGGCCGCGGTTGTCAATGCCGTCGCAAAAGACAAGTTCGGAATCGGATTTGGAGGGGCGGCATACGGAAAGGGGATCAGATTCCTCAAAGTCAAGAAAGACGCGAAGTCGCCCGGGTACGAACCGACCGAAGAGAACGTCAAGAGCGGCCAGTATCCGGTTTCACGATTCCTGTACTTGTACACGCGCAGCCGTCCGACAGGTGCCTTGAAGCAATACATTGACTGGATACTCAGCGACGAAGGGCAACAGATCGTTTCGAAGGTCGGCTACTTTCCGATTCGGTAAGGTAGTGGCACGCAGTCGGTCAGTCATCTTGCTGATACTATGGAGACCGATGATCAACATAAGGCAAAAAGGACAGAGCGTTTCATCTTCACTTTGATCCGTGAGAATCTGCCCGTTGCCGAGGACACCGTCGAACCCAACGAGCGAAACCTACAGCGATGGTACTTTGCGCTAATGGTCATCGCTCTTGTTATTTCAATTGCTCGCCTCCTGATCCTTGGATTTCCTCGCTGATCGAGGGCTGACACCCCTTGGGCTTCTGGTGTGGCAGGGTTTTCCCCTGCTCAGCGGTTCAACCGTCGGAGCGTATTCTTGCGCCTTGCGCCGAGCGCAGCAATTCGGTAACACGAGGAAACTTTCAATGTAAGGGAACTGCACATAACAATGTGTTCTACCTTATCATAACAGTGGGAGCAAGACTTGGCTGGAGAATTCTCAGGTGGTCTCATATTGGTCCTGGTCCTGGTATTGGCCGCGGAGTTCGTCAATGGCTGGACGGATGCGCCGAACGCGATTGCTACTGTTGTCTCAACTCGAGTCCTCTCACCGAGGAAAGCAGTCTTACTGGCAACTGTTCTCAACATTCTTGGCGCGTTGTCGGGAACAGCAGTAGCTATGACGATCGGGAAGGGGATTGTCGAAGCGAGCGTCATAAATCTTACAACCATCGGAGCCGCAATGGTTGGCATTGTCTTCTGGAGTACGTTTGCGTGGCGTTTCGGCTTGCCCACGAGTGAGAGTCATGCGCTTGTCTCGGGCCTAGCGGGAGCAGGGCTAGCAACTGCCGGACCGCAGGTCTTGCTCTGGGAAGGTTGGCAAAAAGTCCTGATCGGTCTAATATTCTCAACATTTCTCGGATTCCTCGCTGGTTTCACCATCATCATAGTTGTCTACTGGACATATCGACGCTCTGAACCAGAACGAATCAGAAAACTCTTCGGCAGACTACAACTTCTCTCCGCAGCCTTCATGGCATTTGGTCACGGAAGCAATGATGGTCAGAAATTTATTGGAGTGTTCACACTAGCGCTCGTGTTGGGCGGCGTATTGCCCGAATTCAGAGTGTCTCTGGAAGTTGTGATACTTTGCTCCATCGTGATGGGTATTGGCACTTCTGTCGGTGGCTGGCGTATAATCAAGACGATGGGTATGAGAATGGTACGAATGGCTCCTCACCAAGGGTTTGCTGCCGAAACTGGCGCCGCGATTGTCATACAGATTGCATCCTCGTTTGGCATTCCCTTGAGCACAACCCACACCATCAGTACGTCGATCATTGGGGTCGGATCGGCAAAGCGGCTCTCCGCAGTCCGCTGGGGTGTCGTTCGAGAAATTGTCCTCGCGTGGATATTGACTTTCCCTGTGTGTGGCGCGATTGCATGGCTCGTCGCCACCGTCTTTCAGAACGTGTTCTAGAGATCTGGCCGAGAAGTCTCACGCAAAGCCGCGAAGGACGCAAAGCAACTATAAACAACACCTTTTTTGTCGAATTCTTTCTTTGTGCCTCGCCAGCCCGCTACCCGCCCGCCAAGCGTTTGCCGCTGTACGGCATCCCGCTTTTTGGAAGTTCCATCGAGCGGGACTGGCGGGAACGACGAGTCGTTCGGGCGGGCGCATTCTGGCGGGGCGTCTTTGCGTGAGATGATAGTTTTCGTCCGTGCTTCTAGTTTCTGTGAGCTATTCTCATTTGATTTGACGCAGTGTCCACCATACCATGGATGAACCAACAACATTGACTGAAACGCCCGTCGCCCTCGCAGGGCCCGGAATGGAGAATCAGACTTCGCGCGTGTCAAAACGATCTGGCAGCACGAGCCCTTCGGGAGAGCTGTGGTGGAGGAAGAGATTTCGCCTCGCTGAATTCTTGGTCGAAAAACTCGTTACAGCGATAGCCTTCCTGTCATTCGCCTTCATTGTTCTCATTTTTGCCTTTGTCTTTCGGGAGGCTGCACCTGTCTTTTCTTCTTCCCGCGAGATTACACCAGTCACCTCCAAGCCGGCGGAGCAGGAAACGTACGGAGAAGAACAGCTTGGCGATGCTCAGCGAGGAGCATTGACACGGGAGAGAGAAAAGACCCCGGTCGAACAGACGGGGGAGGGAAGCGCAACAGTCCGAAATCTTGTGGACAAGACCTGGCAACCGGTTTCCTCCCAGCCGAAATACGGACTGCTCCCACTGGTTATAGGAAGCCTCAAAGTCACAATTGTCGCAGTGCTGATTGCCGCACCCATAGCCATTTTCTCGGCGTTGTTCACCTCCGCATTTGCCCCGAAATGGGCGAAGGAGGTGCTAAAGCCGACAATCGAAATACTGGCAGGCTTTCCCTCCGTTGTTATCGGATTCTTTGCTTTGATCGCGATGGCGTCATTCTTTCAGAATGCGTTCGGCTTTGAATATCGGTTGAACGCTTTCGTCGGCGGAGCGGCGTTGTCTCTCGCTGTCATTCCAATTATTTACACGATAACTGAGGATTCGCTCACGAGAGTGCCCAGAGTGATGACAGAAGCGAGCCTTGCTCTTGGCGCAACGAGGTGGCAGACAGCGCTGTTCGTCATTCTGCCGGCCGCGACCCCAGGTATTTTCGCGGCGATGCTGCTAGGAATCGGGAGAGCCTTTGGCGAAACGATGATCGTACTTATGGCGACAGGAAACGCGGCAATAGTTTCAGGAAACTTCTTTGAGCCCGTGCGAACGATGTCCGCTTCAATCGGCGCAGAGATGGCTGAAGTGGTGTTTGGCGACACCCATTACACAGTTTTGTTCTTGATAGGTTCGATTCTCTTTCTCTTCTCCTTCACGCTGAACGCGATTGTGGAGATTTTTGTTCGTCAACGTCTTATGAGGCGATTTCAAGGCCAATGAAAACGCTGCGACAAAAACTGTTCGGTCTATCGGTTCCGGCGCTCTCGGCCCTGTGTGCGTTTGTCATCGTCTTAATGGTCCTTCTGATTATCGGTGACATCGTGCTCGGAGGATGGGGTACGCTTTCATGGGAATTTCTCTCGGGCGTACCGAAAGAGGGCATGACGGCAGGAGGGATCTATCCTGCAATCTTTGGAACCTTTCTGCTCGTCGTTATCATGTCCATCGTAGGGGTGCCCATCGGCACGATCACGGCGATTTATCTGAGCGAATACGCCAGCCAGAGGTCGATCTTGGCTCGTGTCGTGAGGTTTGCCGTCAATACCCTTGCCGGCGTCCCGGCTATCGTTTTCGGTTTGTTCGGACTTGGATTCTTTATTCAGTTCGTTGGCATAAGGATGGATCAGGTGTTGACCGGCGGAGTTCAACTGAAGTGGGGGCAGCCCAACATACTGTGGGCCAGCCTCACGATGGCGCTGCTCACGCTGCCTGTTGTGATCGTCTCTGTTGAAGAAGCGATCAGGGCTGTTCCCCGAGAGCTGCGTGAGGCCAGCCTTGCGCTGGGAGCAACGAAGTGGGAAACCATTCGAAAAGTTGTGTTGCCGAATTCGATCACTGGCATCCTTACCGGCGCAATACTTGCGGTCAGTCGCGGAGCCGGTGAGGTCGCTCCAATTCTTTTCACCGGCGCGGCGTATTTCCTTCCGAAGTTGCCAGGCTCGTTGTCCGATCAATTCATGGAGCTCGGCTACCACATCTACATCATGTCAACACAGTCACCAGACGTTGAAGCCACTCGAGGAATTCAGTATGCGACGACACTCGTACTTCTCGTCTTGACGTTTACACTCAACTTTGCAGCGGTCTTTCTACGGTACAGGATTCGAATGAAGTCAATACGGTAATCTCAGGTGCTTTCCTTCCATGAACACAAACGGATATAAAATTCGGACCATCAATCTCAGCCTCTCGTACGGATCCAAGCTCGCTCTCAACGAGGTATCTCTTGATATCAAGCCGAACCACGTCACGGCGTTGATCGGCCCGTCAGGCTGCGGGAAGTCGACCTTCCTAAGAGCGCTCAACCGTATGAACGACCTTATCGATGATGCGCGAACCAGTGGTGAAGTCCTTGTGGACAATATCAATGTTTACCGAGACGATGTCGACGTTGTTGAGCTCCGAAAGAAGGTAGGCATGATTTTTCAGAAGTCGAACCCTTTTCCGAAATCTATCTACGACAATGTTGCATACGGGCCTCGGATTAACGGGATACACGACACCAAAACGCTGGCTGAAATTGTGGAGAGTAGCCTTGAGCGTGCAGCCCTCTGGGATGAAGTGAAGGATGATCTCAAGAAAAGCGGGCTGGCACTGTCAGGAGGGCAGCAACAGCGCCTGTGCATTGCTCGTGCGCTGGCTGTGAATCCTGAGGTGCTGCTCATGGATGAGCCCGCGAGTGCGCTTGATCCGATTGCGACGGCGAAGATTGAGGAATTGATCTATGAGCTTAAATCAAACTATACGATTGTCATCGTTACACATAATATGCAGCAGGCTGCGCGAGTGAGCGATTTGACCGCTTTTTTCTATTTGGGGAAGATTATTGAGTTTAATGATACCAAGACCATATTTACCTCGCCAAAAGAGAAACAAACGGAAGATTACGTCACAGGTCGATTTGGATGAATCTATAGGAGAGGCTTGATTCGTGGAAGTCTATTGTCTAATATAAGCCATAATCGCTGGAGAGTGAGTCGTAAAAAGCATGCCTAGACATTTTGAGTTAGAATTGGATCAACTTCGAACGATGCTGATCCGCATGGGCAGTCTTGTTGAGGAACAGATCGATTGTGCCGTCAGAGCAATGGCGGAGTCAGATGTTGCGCTGGCGCGGCTGGTCATTGAACGGGACAAGAAGGTGGATGAGTTTGACAACGCTATCGATCAGCATTGCATGCGCGTCTTTGCGTTAACTCAGCCCGTGGCAATCGATCTGCGCCTGCTGATGGCGGCACTCAAGATCAACAATGAGCTCGAGCGAATTGGGGACATCGCGGTCAACTTGGCTGAGAGGGTAGAGCCATTGTTGCCGTACGCAGGCTTCGTGAAGAAAACACCGCTGCGGGAGATGGCGACCGCTGCGCGTGAGATGGTGAAGGATTCGATCGATTCCTTTGTCAATAATGATCCAGAGCTGGCGAAGAAGATCCTGATTTCTGACGACGCGATTGATAGTTTTGATCGAGAGACCTTCAACCTGATGATCAAGAAGATGAAGGAGTCGCCTGAGAACGTCGAACCCGCCGCTCATATGATGATCCTCTCACGGCATATCGAGCGCCTTGCCGATCATGCCACCAACATCGCGGAAGACGTGATATTCCTCGTCAATGCCAAGATCATCAAGCATCATGCCTACGCTTCGGATTCCCCCTGACGTAAAGGGGCTTTGCAAATCCAGATTTTTGTCGTACCTTTGACCGCCAGTGAGAACTTGGCGGTTTCCTATTTATCCCTGGGACTCCTCTATGAAGATCGAATTCACAAAGATGACCGGAGCGGGGAACGATTTCGTGGTAATTGACAACCGTTCCAGGCGCATTACGAACGGACCTCGTGCGGCGAAACAGCTCTGTGACCGACGGTGGGGAATAGGGGCTGATGGGTTGCTGCTCCTCGAAAGGAGTCGGAAAGCAGACTACCGGATGATGTATTACAACGCCGACGGCAGCTATGGGGGTATGTGCGGTAACGGCGGACGGTGTATTGCTCTCTATGCCGTCAGGAATCGGATAGCGCCTGCCAAGCACTCCATTGAGGCGCTTGATTATGTCTATAAGGCCGTTGTCAAGAGAGATAGTGTCACACTGTGGATGAAAAAGCCTAAGGATCTACAGATCAATGCCAGCCTTCGACTTCAAGGAAGGCGACAGCTGATCAATTTTGTCGATACGGGCTCGCCGCACGCCGTCGTCCCAATCAACACCTTGGCTGACGGAACAAGTAAGCTCGAAGAACTTGATGCCTACACTCTTGGAAGGCGGCTTCGGTATCACCCGCACTTTGCACCAAAAGGAACAAACGCGAATTTTGTTCAACTGAGCAGAGATAAGTCTGTGAAATTGCGGACATACGAGCGAGGCGTAGAAAGTGAAACATTAGCATGCGGGACAGGGTCAATTGCAGCTGCGATAGTCGCCTACAAGATTTGGGACGTGAAGCCTCCTGTCAAATTAATCCCTCGAAGTGGTGTTCCTCTGATTGTCAATTTCCGTGCGGAACGTGGCGAAATAGAGGATGTGAGACTTACTGGGCCTGCTCAGTTTGTGTTTCGAGGAGCAATTGAGCTGGACTTGAAGATCTTTTCACGAAGATGAACTCGCAAGAAGTGACATCGGAAGGCAGAAGGTTCCGCCGAGGCTTCCTCAAGGAAGTCGCTGCAGGCTTGATAAGCTTGATCATTGGACCTTCGATATATGCTTTGTTCCGGGGTAGTTACTTCGGGTCTTATACATCGAAACCTCATGGGCCAATGAAGCTTGGTCCGATTGAGGAATCAAAAGAAGGACCAGCCAAGACGATCCATTACGGTGCGGGCAAGATTCATCATTGTGCGCTCTCATCCAAACGAGGTTGTGGCGCTCAGCGCGGTGTGCACGCATCTCGGTTGTTCAGTCCGTTTTCGGAAGACCCAGAGCGGCGGCGAGATCGTCTGCAACTGTCACGACAGCGTTTTCACACTCGATGGTGAAAACCTAACTGGCCCGGCACGGCTACCGCTCAAAGCATACAAGGTCGAAATTAAAGAGGGCCGAATCGAGATTTCTGATGCCGAAGGGGTTTGATTCTGGAGAATTGATTCTGGGGTGGTCGAAGTGGGTGGTAGGAGTTGTCGCTGGACAGAAAGCCTTCTGGGTCGTAGCTCCTTCGCAGCTTTGTCAGATAATATGTATTATGTAAAGTTCACCCTAAGGCGCAAGACTGTCGATCCTCACACGATCATCAGCTCTACCTCGCCCATCGCGCTTGGTATGGCCGCCTCGTAAGTGGTGCGTGCCTGGTCGGTTTGAATGTTGATGAGTGGATCGATTCGGACGGCAGGCGCATCTGTGACTTGACCGATGAGTGCTGCGGTAACGTTGTAGCGTGTCGCTGTGGTAAGGATCTTTTCGATCTGCTCCTCTCGTGCTGAGATAATGATGCGGGACTGTGATTCCCCAAAAAGCAGGAAATCGGAACGGTGTTTGGTGAGATCAAAACTGGATACGCACGCACCTAGGGAACGTTTCGGAGCGAAGCAGCACTCTGCTAGTGCGACTGCAAGTCCACCTTCAGCACAATCGTGGGCGGAAACAATCAGCCGGTCGTGAATGAGCTTGAGGCAAAGAGCTTGAAGTCGTTTCTCTGCAACGAGATCCAACTCGGGCGCGTCTCCGACGACCTCGCCCAGCAACTGGTAGCTGTATTCAGACCCACCAACCTCAGCATTGCTTTCGCCAAGGAGGATGATAGCATCCCCCGGATTCTGGAAGAACGATGAAGTCGCTAGGTCAACATCCTCGAGTAGGCCCAACATGCCGATAACCGGGGTTGGATGCACTGCCCCATCGGGACTTTCGTTGTAGAAGCTCACATTACCACCCGTCACCGGTGTTTCCAGTGCCCTGCACGCCTCCCCTATCCCCAGTACAGCCTCCATGAACTGCCAGTAAATCTCCGGATCATAGGGATTGCCAAAGTTCAAACAATTCGTTATGCCGAGGGGTGTAGCTCCTGTACAGACAATGTTTCTAGCACTTTCCGCTACAGCTATTTGTCCGCCTCTTCGTGGATTGAGGTACACATAACGAGCGTTGCAGTCGCTTTTCATCGCGAGCGCCTTTTTCGACCCTTTGATACGGACAATTGCGGCATCGTAGCTTGGCGCTACGGTATTCGTCCGAACCATAGAGTCATATTGATGAAATACCCACTGCTTGCTTGCGATCGTCGGGCTCTGCAAGAGCTGCAGCAAGATCTTGTTGTAGTCGGAAGGGATCGGCATGGATTCCGGACGGAAGGCTCGAACTTGCGCAAGGTAGCTAGGCTCTTTGGCCTCGCGTATGTACACAGGTGCTCCACCGCCAAGAA
>JBBTCR010000542.1:0-2584 GCA_038043105.1 Bacteroidota bacterium | reverse complement strand
ATACGCCGGGGCACCACATAATGCCCAGAACGTAGATTCCTCCGCCCGCGCGAATAGAACTGGCGCCAATGATCAGGTAATAAAAGATGGAGCTCAAGGCGAACGTGAGCCCGAGATACACAGAGATTTTCTTTTTAACTTGCGCCGTTGTTTCCATAGGATTTCTCCCTCTCTCAGTGCTGATGCCCTACTTCCTTCTTCGGTCCGACCATTTCTTCCATGTATCAAGATCAGAGAGCATCTTGATGAACACGCCACCAACGACAGAGCGGGCCTGGAAGCCGACCCGCTTTGCCGTCTTCGTATCGTACCAGTCAGTGAGCGGAACTCGGTTCGGGGTCTGGTCTGCGAAGGCATAGGCCTTCGAAATCATGCTTTCAAAATCCTCTTTACTCTCAGCAAGGGTTGCTGTCCAGACGAGCCAATCGAGTTTCGTGTAGTCTTTCCGATTGTCCAGGGGAAGGCCAAACTGGTTCTCTTTCGACTTGTAGAATTGGATTTCCTTCCGAGCAATGTCCTTTGGGAACAGAGTGAGGTCAAGTAGTCTGTCCCACACAAGGTTGTACTTCTGGCTCCACGTGCCCGGTTTGTCGAACGCCAGCCGATAATGATCGCCGTCGTTCGCCATCTGTCCCCATTGACGAGCAAACTTCTGCGCGGTCTTCCAGTACTCGTCTGCTTCCATTTTCTTTCCCAACATACCACACAGCTTTGAGTATGATCCGAGCGCAAGGATCGCTTTCAGCGAGAGATTCACATTGTGTGCAAGGTGACCCGCGAAGTCGTCAGTACAGAGCTGGTTTTCCGGATCTAACCCTTTCTCCTTCAGATAACGCGCCCATTTTTCCAACGACGACCAGTAACGGGAGGCATACTCCGCTGTGCCCTCCGCGCGCGCAATGGCATAGGCCAGAATCAACATATTGCCGCACTCTTCGACGGGCATTTGATTTTCCTCGCTGACTTCTCCGCCGCCGTACACCTGTCCGTTAGCGTGCGGATAGGTTCCGAGATCGTGCGGGGCGAAGGGAAAGCTCCAGCGCTTCATCGAGGCATACTGAAAAACGGGAGTCACGGTCGCTTTCAGCAGATCGACATTGAACAGGAGAAAGATCGGCGCGGTCGGATAGATGACGTCAACCGTGGCGATGCAGCCGTTGCTGAAATTCTCTTTTGGAAAAAGGAGCGGGGTGCCATCGATATCGGCGGTGAGCTTGTGCGCTGCGATGGCTTGCCGGTACGCGAGTGCACCGAGTTGGGCATATTGATCTCCACCAATTCTGCGCATATCAGCCATAAGCTCCTCGTCAAACTGTTCGCATCGCGAAGAGAGGCTTCCGTACTCCCGAACTGCTGTGCGCAGCAACTCCTCGGTTGTCATTCCTGTGGCTTTCCAGTAGGGGCGGAGATTGCGGTAGAAATACTGGATCGAGAACTCGTCATCATAAGCGAGCACCAGATACCGTTCCACCGGCTGCGAACCCACGCTCCCCAAATCAATGGCATAGGCAAGCACGGGCCAATCGTCGTGGGCTTGCCGGGGCGTGCGCAAGTCGTCTGATGTCGGTAGCGCACCGAATTGGACGAATGAGTTTCTGGAATAATGATGACCCGTGATGACGCTGGCCCCATGTTGGGATTTTGGTGAGACGAGGTAGAAGTACCCCCAATCGATCCGCAGATCGTCTCCCGACTTCTGAAGGATGGGTTGTTCCTGAGATCCAATTCTAAGGATGTCGAGATCGTCATTCTGACAGCGAGACCACGTCACTTTCTGGCCGGACGTGTTCACAACCAGCTCCGCAGAACTGTCGAAGTAGAGGCAAGCAGCGTGGTCCTTTCCATCGGTGGATTTGACCTGCCAGGAAACATACGTAACGGGCCGCGCAATAAGGTTGAGATCGTGAGGGAGAAGCGGTGTGAGGAATGTCAGTGTCAGCTGAACGCCAGCGTCTGCAAATTCATAGATCGTCCGCGTCGGCAGAACCGAAAGCGATTTCAGAGTCATCGCAGGAAGGTTGTTTGGAGCCCTGCCGACCAGACGATAGCACTTCCCGTCGATGCGGATCAAATTACACAGCGCGTGGTTTGCGCCTGTCCAGTGTCGCGGCCAATCGTTGGCGGGATGGTCCGCGAATGACCAAATGCTGAAATAGGGGTCGCACGTCACCAGCGGGATCGCTGGAGGCCTAAAGGGGTTTGACTGGGTATAAACCACGGAAGAGAGAGCACTGACGAGCAATAACCCAAGGATCTTGACAATCGACTTTGCCATAAGATTTCTCCTTCTGTGCCAATTTCATTTTGTTCAATTCATCAAGTAGCTCCATGTTCACGCTCGCCGATGAGAGGAAGATGACGACATCGGCTCAGATTCCGGCTGATGTTCAACTGACCAACAACGCGGATCGGCCTGTTCTGATTGTGTGCCGTTGATTGCAGCTCGACCCTTATAGCCGTTGCATAAATTCCTTCCACATCGGTTCATTCATCACAAACAGCGCAGATGATATGTCGCTCCTGACGGAGCTCATCAACTCTTTTTTGGGGCAAAGCTATAAACCTCTCGTCCCTAACGGGACTC
>JBBTCR010000541.1:514-4860 GCA_038043105.1 Bacteroidota bacterium | reverse complement strand
TGAGCCTCGACAGAGTGGACGATGATAACAGCTCAGACGTGAAAGGATGGAATCGTCTCGGCATACGGGTTGGAACGTTTGCTTCGGTGAAGCGGTCTCCCGTTTTTTCTGGGCGAGTTCGGTATCGTTTGAGCCGAGAATTCGCGCTTTCCCTCACAGCGCTCTACAACTCAAAGAAGGTCACAGCTTCGTACGCCGGCCCGGACGCCACGCTGTCATTGATACGGTCCGTTGGCTCGAGCGATGTTTCCCTGGGGATCGCGTATTTCCCATCGGCGCAGCTGTATGTTCTCGAGTGGTACCTTCAAGTAGATATGGCGCTGACCTTTGCTCGCGCAACCGCCGAAGCGCATGGAACGCAAACCGTCAAGATCGACGGAGTCCCAACGTCAATCCCCACCGTTGAGACCAGCGCGACGTTCAAGAAATCCAAGATCAGCCTTGGGGTTTTTCTTGGTGCAGATATTCCAATTGTTCCGTCGGTTTTTTTTCGATTCGAGGGCGGATACCGATTCGCCCAGCTCGGTAAGCTTGATGGGGACGTGACGCGCTTTGGTGAGCACACGACGGAAACCACGAGCATTGAGTTTAACTACTCAGGATTTCTCGTCTGTGCCGGCATTGGAATAACACTCTGAGAAAGGACGCAACGATGAATCGGCGTTCGTTTTTGAAAACCATACCTCTCGCGGCCGGCGTTCCTGCGGCACTGGGAAGCTCAAGCCTCAACAGCCTTTTCTTCGCCGATGATGAGGATGCTTTAATCTGCGCGAAGAAATTCGAGCTGGCCCTCTCGCTGAATCTTCGCAAGAAACCGATTGACGAAGTGATTGTCGAGATCGGCAAATCGTTTCTGGGCGTTGCATACGTTGCTCACTCGCTGGAAGTTCCCGGTGAGGAACGGTTGGTGGTCAATCTGCGCGGCCTGGACTGTGTGCTGTTCTGTGAAAACTCTCTCTCCCTCGCTCGCTGCGTCAAGAAAAGCAAAATGACCTTCGAAGCGTACAAAGCCGAGCTCCAGTTTATTCGCTACCGCGGCGGCACGATCGACCGCTACCCGAGTCGGTTGCACTACTTCTCGGATTACATTTACGACAACGAGAAGAAGGAGGTCCTCAAGGACATCACCAAGCTGATAGGCGGCGTTCCGTACACGAAGACGATCAACTTCATGTCAACCCACGTCGATTCATACCCCCAATTGAAGGAACATCCCGAATTTGTGAAGATCATCGAACGGCAAGAAGCCGAAATCACGAAACGCGACATGTATCATATTCCCAAGACGGACGTCGACAGCTTCGCATCGAGGATCAAGAACGGAGATCTCATAGCCATCACCTGCGATATCCAGGGCATGGACATAGCGCACACCGGCATTGCTATTTGGCAGAACGACCAGCTTCACTTCATGCACGCCCCTATCGTCGGTCAAAAGGTGATGATCACGGAGAAGACGCTGGCTCAGTATCTTGCGGGAAACAGGAAACAGTTGGGAATCATGGTCGCGCGAGCTCTCGAACCCGCCTAAGCACGCTAACCGTTGACGGCGCTCTACGAAAAGAGAGAATGTTGCAGAACGTTCCTTTTTTCCCTATGATGGAACCCGGTTCGTTGCACAAAGACATCACCACCCACTAAGTATGAAGCGATCCTTCAACCGCATAGTAATTTTTGCCCTTGTTCTGTGCTCCTCCCAAGCTGGGCCGCCGTTGCTCGCCCAGCAGCCGATTCACGTCCCAAGAGATTCGGCCGAAGTCATCATTAACGGAAAGCGGATCTCTGTGAACTATGGACGACCATCCATGCGGGGGCGCAAGGTCATGGGTGATTTCGTGCCTTACAACCGCGTCTGGAGAACCGGCGCTGGTAAGGCCACAATGTTGGTAACGGACGCGGATCTGGAACTCGGCGGGATGGAAATTCCCAGGGGCTCTTACTCACTCTGGACCCTTCCCTCAGAAGGGCAGTGGAAGCTGATTATCAACAAGCAGGTGGGACAGTGGGGTACTGTGTATAATCCGCAACAGGATTTGGCGCGGATCAATCTGGAAAAGAAACGGATCACCACACCCGTTGAAAAACTGACGTTCGTCCTTGAGCGTGGAGCCAACTACGCTGGCGTCCTGCGGATCGAGTGGGAGAATACGTCGCTCTCCATTCCTTTCAGGGTCAGCCCTGTTCCAATTATCGCCAGCCCTCGCGACTCGGTCGAAGTGATATTGGGCAGCAAGAAGATCTCGGTAAATTATGGGCGCCCGTCGGCGCGCGGCCGAAAGATCATGGGGGGCGTTGTTCCTTATAACATAGTGTGGAGAACGGGTGCGAACGAGGCGACAAAGTTTGTGACCGAAGCGGATCTCGTTGTTGGCGGGGTTACAGTACCTCGAGGAGTGTACTCGCTGTACACACTTCCATCGAAAACCACCTGGCAGTTGATTATCAACAAGGAGACGGGGCAATCCGGGTTGGTGTATCACCGCAAGCTGGATCTCGCCCGCGTAAAAATGCAAAAACGCGTGGTAGACGCATATGTTGAGCGATTCAGTATTTCGCTCGAGAAAACCGGCAGCGCCTCGGGTGTTCTCGTGCTTGAATGGGAGAAGGCCTCCGTCTCTGTTCCGTTTCAACTCAAAGGTTCATGACAACATCGAAGGACCGTTTTTATGCCGACGAAAATCACAATCAGAAACAACGGAAGCATCAAAGTGGAGGGGGATTTTGAACTGTACGATCAGAGCGGCAGGAAGTTCGATCTGAGCGGGCGTACGAAAATTTCACTTTGTCGATGCGGACAGAGCAAGGACAAGCCGTTCTGCGACCATTCGCATAGAGAGTGTGGATTTCAGTCGGAAATTATTGCCCGCGCAGTGCCCCCACCTGAGCCAAAAGTGTAGAGCCTGAGCCCCCATCACACAGGGCTGTTGAGCAATATGCGTTTACAACCGTCGCTGCCTCTGCACCTCATACAACAACACAGCGGTTGCGCTTGCTACATTGAGTGAGTCCACCCCTTCTTTCATCGGAATGGCAACAGCTTCATCACACGCCGCAAGAACCCCTGGCGAGATTCCGCCTCCCTCGCTTCCAAACACAATACAACAATCGTTCGTAAATTTTGCCCGGTTTAATTCCGTACCGGTGACATGGGGATGGGCGGCGATCGTGCGTATTCCGTACTTCGTATGCATGTCCATGAGCGCTTGAATGAGACTCGTCGGGTGGACAACAGGCAGGCGAAACACCGTACCCATCGAATTCCTCACCGACCGCCGCAGATAGGGACTGCTTGACGTCTCACCGACAATGAGCCCCTGAACGCCAAACGCTGCACAGTTCCGGACGAGCACGCCGAGATTCTCCGCGTTGGTGAGTCCATCGACAGCCACAAAGAGATACGGGCGTGTCGCGCTTGCGAGCACATCGTCAAGCGTGCTTGGCTTGGGTATCTTCGCGACCGCCATGATGCCTTGGTGGAGATGGAAACCAACAATTGATTCAAGAAGTCTCTTGTCCGCAACAAATACGCGCAATCCTTCTCCTTTGTTCTCCAGAAGTGTGGTATAGACCGAAAGCCATTCGGGGGTTAGGAGTGCTGAGATCGTCTCCAATTTACTTTCCAGAAGCCTCCGCACTACCTTTTCACCTTCAGCCACAAAGATACCGCGCTGCTGGTGTTCCAACGGTCGCCGGAGTGTCCGATACGGTTGAAGCTCCGGGGTCTCCAGAGATATCACGTGAGTAATCTGCATCGCTTCTTCAGATTTCCTGGGAAAACTGCCAACCAATGATACAAGATCACGCTGTTGAAGTCAACTTTTTGCGCAAAAATTTTGTTACTTGATGAGAGCCAATTGGTTGTCTCATCAAACACCATGTCCGCCATTGAAAAACCAAAACTCGTCGTTCTTGGGTCCGGATTTGCAGCGTTCAGTTTGCTCAAGGAGATTGACACGCGGCTGTTCGAGGTGACGGCTGTAAGCCCTCGCAACTATTTTCTGTTCACTCCCTTGTTGCCCAGCACCACGGTTGGGACAATCGAGTTCCGCAGTATCATTGAGCCAGTCCGAAAAGCCTGCCCGGACGTGCGGTATTACCAAGCAATCTGCACGAGCGTTGATCCTGAGCGAAAGCAAATCATCTGCGAAGGCGCTCCTGATGGCACAGGGTTTGAGCTTCCGTACGATGTTCTTGTTATCGGCATCGGCGCCGTGAGCAACACGTACGGGATCTCCGGCGTTAAGGAGCATGCGCTGTTTCTCAAAGACCTCGCCGATGCACGGGCCATTCGCCAACGGATTATCGAATGCTTTGAACAGGCCGCTCAGCCCGGCACACCGGAAGAT
>JBBTCR010000541.1:0-504 GCA_038043105.1 Bacteroidota bacterium | reverse complement strand
GAAGATCAGCGCAAACGCATCCTGCAATTTGTCGTCGTCGGAGGGGGGCCGACCGGCGTTGAGTTTGCTGCCGAGATGCACGACTTCCTCCGCGAAGATCTCGAGAAAGCCTATCCAGACCTCACGCCAAGCGTCACGATCATCTTACTTGAAGCCACGCATCAAATTCTTAGCACCTTTGACGCGACACTCGGCGCATACACAATGAGGCTTTTTCGACGTCAACGCATTCAGGTCCGCACGGGGGCACCTGTCGTTCGTGTCGAAGAGGAGAAGATTGTCCTCCGTGACGGCATAGAAGTTCCCTATGGTCTCCTGGTGTGGTCCACGGGCGTTGGACCGACCGATCTTGCCAACGCGCTCCCATTTTCGAAAGATCGAGGTTTCCGCATTCTCACCGATGACTACTTCAGCGTCAACGGCGCAAGAGGTGTCTACTCGATTGGCGATTGTGCGGTGATTGAAGGGAAAGACCTTCCTGCGACCGCACAGGTTGCGCAACAG
>JBBTCR010000540.1:0-2359 GCA_038043105.1 Bacteroidota bacterium | reverse complement strand
CCGATTCCAAACAAGTATCGTGAGCTGATTGGCGTAGCCATCTCCGCCGTCACCAAGTGCCGCTATTGTGCCTTCTACCACACCGAATTGGCCAAGCTGAACGGCGCGACGGAAGCGGAAATCGAGGATGCCGTTCATTACGCCAAGTCAAGTGCCGGATGGAGCGCCTACGTCAACGGCCTTCAACTCGACTTCGATCAGTTCAAGGCCGAGGTGCTGCATGCCTGTGAGCACGCACGTTCGATTCAGGCGGCCCCGCGGTAGGCGGAAACATGGCGCATTCAGCGAATGGCCTCAACAAAATAGCAGTCATGCCGTCAACATGGCGCTTGCGTGAGACGTGCAGCTTTGTCTCAGGAGACTCTGATTCGAGAAACAAAGCACAAATGGGACAACCAGCGAAATAAGGAGTACTAAAATGAAATATCTCGTAATAGGGTCAGAGGGCCCCGGATTCGCTTCCCCGGAGGAAGCGGTTGAAGTTCTGGAAGAGATGGTTCTTCCGAGCTTCGATGCGTTTATCAAGCTTGAAAAGCAGAAGAAGATCCTCGCTGGAGGGCTTCCCGTCGGGGACCGGGCATTCGTATTCATCGTGGACGCCGCCTCCAACGAAGAGCTGGACCATCTCTTGCAGAACATCCCCTTGTGGGGTGTGCTGAAGTGGAAAGTCACTCCGCTGCAGACCTTCGCCGGCCGGGCCGCTTACGAGCGGGAAGCTGTCAAAGAGCTCAAGAAAACGATGCGATAGAAGATGCCGCAGCTCCCCTCCAATCGCAGTCAGAGTTCTGACACTTTTTGCGAGCAGCGCGTGCTGAATGCTTGCACAGAGTCACAATGCAATTGCGAAACGTCGCTATGTGGCCGGTTCTAACGCTTTGCAGCAAGTCAGGGGAATCCTTGTGGACAGCGGAGTGTGCAGGCCGTAACATAGTCAGATGAAACCAAGACAGCGAGCAAAAATGTGCTGGACAAGTGAATCAAGTATCATACGATGACTTTGAGGATTTCAGACAATACAGGAGATCGGAACCATGGCTGTGACACAGAAGAAACTCATCGAGCTATTGAATAAGGATTTGGAGCTGGAGTACTCGGCCGCCATCCAGTACATCAACCACGCGGCGGTGATGACCGGGGCCGCCTATGGTGACATCATCAAAGAGCTGAAGATTCACACCAATGAAGAGGTCATGCACGCCATGATCCTGGCCGACCAGATCGATTATCTGGGCGGCTCTCCGAGCGTCAAGGTCGGGCCCATTCACACATCGAAGGGCAACGACCAGATGCTCGAGCAGGACCTCGACGGCGAGCAGGACGCCATAAGAAGGTACAAGGTCAGGGTCGAGCAGGCCGAACAGCTCAAAGAGTTCGCCCTGGCGCAGCAATTAAGGACGATCCTGGCGACCGAGCAGGAACACGCCATGGATCTGAAACAGGCGTTGGGTAAATAGCCTGAACCGGCCGGTGGAACAGTCCACAAGCAACGATTGGCAATGGACTCGTGATGTCAGTGCCGCACGGCGAGACATTTTCTGTTGTGCGCCGTGAGCTTCTCAGCCGTTAGAGAAACGATAATGCCTGACCGGGGATAGAGCAATGGATATTTTCGCGTATGCTATGCAAATGGAAAAGGACGGCGAGTGTTTTTATCGCGAGATCGCCGGTAAGGCCGACAGCACGGGAATCAAGAGGATTCTCACGATGCTGGCCGATGAAGAAGTCAAGCATTGCAAGGCCATAGAGAAAATGCAACAAGGTCGGCCGGGGCAAATGGCGGAAACGACCGTCCTGGACCGGGCCAGGAACGTCTTCGTGCAAATGAAGGAAGAAGGCGGGGAATTCACCCCCGACCTGGAACAAATAGAGCTCTACGAGAAAGCCCAGGAAATAGAGAAACGAAGCCGACAGTTCTACGAGGAAAAAGCCGCCCAGGCCGGCCGGGACGACCAGAAACAGTTGTTTGAACGACTGGCGGTGGAAGAAGCAAAACACTATTTCCTGCTTGAGAATCTTATCGACTTCGTATCGAGACCCGGGCAGTGGCTCGAAAACGCGGAGTGGCATCACCTGGAAGAGTACTGATTCCGGCGGCATTGCAGCGGAAAAGCTCGGCAGCCTGGTGCGCTATGGACCTATGTTTCTTTCCGCTTCTTCAGTTTTCTCTCCAACACGTCTCTGATCCGTCGGCGGTATTTCTGCGGGAGCAGGGACAGGAGTTTTCGCTGGAACACGAGCCTCAGCCCGAGAAGCTCCAGCCCGATCAAGGCCAGCCACGAGCCCGGCGTGAAGGGCGTTAGCAATGCCAGCACGCCGAGTATCATCAGCACTATGCCCAAGACTATTCGAGCGACCCTTC
>JBBTCR010000539.1:0-1071 GCA_038043105.1 Bacteroidota bacterium | reverse complement strand
GAATCAATCAGAAAATGAATCAATTCCTATGATCGGACAAACGATATCTCACTACAAGATCCTGGAAAAGTTAGGTGAAGGCGGTATGGGCGTGGTCTATAAGGCCCAGGATACCAAACTCGACCGACTCGTGGCACTGAAGTTTCTCCCCGCTCACCTTTCCCGCCAAGCAGAAGGCGGGCAGGCTGCATCAGAACAGAACAAGGCTCGCTTCATTCAGGAAGCCAAAACAGCCGCGGCACTCAATCATCCGAATGTCTGCTCCATTATCGACATTCAGGAACACGATGGACAGATGTTCATCGTGATGGAATATGTCGATGGCCAGACACTTCGAGAGAAAAAACAGGCGTATTCGATCAAACAAGCCGTTGATATCGGCATCCAGATAGCTGATGGACTTGCTGCTGCGCACGAGAAAGGTATCGTCCATCGGGACATTAAGCCCGAAAACATAATGATTCGCAAAGACGGGATTGTGCAGATCATGGACTTCGGGTTGGCGAAGTTGCGCGGTGCATCAAGGATAACGAAGGAAGGTAGCACCGTTGGGACCGTCGGGTATATGTCCCCCGAACAGGTTCAGGGACTGGATACCGACCATCGGACAGACATTTTCTCTCTGGGGGTGATCCTGTATGAATTGCTTACAGGACAATCTCCCTTCAAGGGCGTCCACGAAACGGCGATAATTTATGAGATCGTGAACGTAGATCCCGTCCCCATGTCAACAGTTCGGCAAGAGATTGTTCCGGAGCTAGATGCTATCATCTTGGAGTGTCTGACAAAAGAGCCAGCTGAGAGGTATCAGTCGGTCGCGGAGGTCGCAAAAGATTTGAGACGATTTAAACGGGAATCGAGCCGTGAGCGCGCGAGCCGTATTTCGGTTGCACGCGAGGCATACCGAACCCCTGTCGGCATGACTTCTGAAATTTCAGAGCGAGTCCAGGCTTATTCATTACTTCATCGGTTCAAACGCGATCCGCTTGCGTGGTCCATTGCCGGTGCTTTCTTACTCTGCGTGATCACAATTATAGCAGTCTACATCTCTGGTTCTTCGCCTGCGACGCT
>JBBTCR010000538.1:0-1802 GCA_038043105.1 Bacteroidota bacterium | reverse complement strand
GAGCGCCAAAGTCGATGGTCGACACTTCCTGTCGAATTGCATCACTGGGACGATAACCGAGGCTTAAAGAACTAACGAGCAGCCATAAATAAATCATTATTTGTAGCATAATTGTATCCCTTATTTTTTTCCCATCCAAACTACATAAATTTCCCCCCGTTGTGCATCGGGAATCATAATGTTTGCATCGGGAAGAACCGTGAATTCGACATCCCTCCCATCTTCCGTCTCGACTCTCGTCGGGGACAACTTCCGAAGAGGGACGATAAGGTCTTGCTGTCTTGTACTCAATACGAGAGCTCGCTTTGCATGGGATAAACGACGAAAGCCGTCCCGTGTTGAAATGATTCTGCTACGACCTTGCCACCGCGTACATATTGCCAATTCCCAAAACTCTTGAAAACAGGGTGTCCGGGTTTCTTCATAGCGGCAAGGCGGAAAATCTTCCCGGTGACTTTATGCATCTCCTCCGCAATTGGTCCGTCGGAGAAGTGAGTCAGATTATACAGCGACGGCGTTCCGTACGACGAGCTCACAATGTGATGGTAGTCCGCCAATGACACAAACATGTCGGCTCCATCCCCGTCAATGAGAACGTTGGGCAATGAAAGCGCGCTCACGCGTGCGCGGTACTGGCGCTGGAGACTATCTCGGCCGGCATCATTGAGGCGCGACATGTCCTGAACCAACGAGAAGTGTGGATCGGGGCCGCTGAATGTGATGAGGCAATCTTTTTTAATCTTCTTCGCCTCACGATACCAGATGCTTGCGAACCGATAGACTTCTCTGAGCCCGATACCGAGCGATGGCTGTGCGTAAATGGCTGTGACGGGATTGCGGACATCGAAAATGTAATCGACCTTGAATCCATCGGCATCCAGCTCACCCACGCCATTGCCGAGCATTATTCGCATCGCTTCGTGAACGTATTTTTCAAAAAGGGGATGGGTAGCGTCGATGTAGCCCTTGTCTAACAGCCCCATCTCATCGGGGAGTGAGCCTGGTTCTCCAAACCAACATCGCCACCAGAGAAGAACTTTGTGACCTCGATGGTGAACCCAATCAATCAGCTCGCGCATCTTGGCAAAACGCGTTGGGTCAGGGCGGGGGTCACCATATTTCCGCTGCCACTTGTCATCAATGATGAGCGTAAATCGATCGAGGCCCAGGGCTTTCTCTTGTGCAAGCACGTACTGTTTGACCCACTCAGTGGTGAAACGAGGACTTGCTTGAGCCGCCGTGTCCACGCATTGTTCGCTCCACGTGCAGATCAAAGGATCCATCCACCAGTCGGGGATCTGCTTCTTTTCGATCGGAGTATCCGAGATATGCTTGTTCTTGAGCAGGTAGGTTCTGTAGTCTTCA
Source organism: Bacteroidota bacterium (assembly GCA_038043105.1). GTDB lineage: Bacteria > Bacteroidota > Ignavibacteria > UBA10030 > UBA10030 > VGWB01. The sequence goes on along the minus strand of JBBTCR010000538.1, from coordinate 437 downwards.
ATCGCACTCCATTCCGACTGGTTGAATGTGAAGCAAAGCGGAGTGACCCAGAATAGGCGATCTTTCGGCAACTTGAGCTTGTCCCAAGGAAAGCCGATAAAGACATGTCCGTTTTGAAATCGAAACCCCGTCGCATCGGGAAGTTGACAGAGACCGAGCGAAAACCAACCGGCTTGCGTCTGAAATGAAAGATTCAGAGGAGCGGGGGCGAAGAAACGTTGACCATCAATATCCTGTCTCACGTCAACCATGACTCCGGAGTTCGAATAATAGACGTCCGGCTCTGGAGTAAACATTCTCGCCCATCCTGCTGTGTCAAATCCGTAGCCATTGTCTGAATGGATCCCCTTGGGGAAGGAAAAGAGTTCGAGACCTTGTTGTGCATCGGAAATAAGGTCGCTCACATAGATCGTGTCGCCGATTTTCGAAATGAATCT
>JBBTCR010000537.1:0-2167 GCA_038043105.1 Bacteroidota bacterium | reverse complement strand
GCAGCTGCGAGATTCGCATACCTCAGTCCGCAACGCTATTGTTCGAGGTGCCCTATAGTCACTGCAGAATCAGTCACCGACTGTGAAACTAGGAGCAATGGCATTTGCACCTTACGGTTGCTTTAGCAATGATAACTACGGTCTTTCGCCATAACCGCTGGGTCTTAGCGTTCAGTTTTACAAGCGCCGCTATTTTGGGAATACCAAAACAACGATTTCAGATAGTTTAGGTTGCCCATTCCTATCGCCTTCAAGACAGTGCCGCCGCAGGTGAAAACATGAGTAACGGCACTTACGTCGCCGAATGTTGTGAATGCAAGTCGGCCATCTCCACCGCCAACATAGATTTCAGCAGCGCGAAATTCTCTTTTCAGCCCGCTGAGAAAGCGCACGAATATCTCGGTGCCCTTTGCGAACTGTGGCATTTCGAACGCGCCTACTGAGCCGTTGTAAAAAATCGTGGCTTTGCCGCCATTCTGATCAAGAAACTCCCTGATAGTCGCGCCAAATAGTGCGCAGGTTCGTGGTCCGATATCCATTTGGGCCCGACTACTTGGAATGTCCTGGGACACTTCCCCATTGTCCAAGACATAGTCTATCGGCAACATAACGGATACCCCACGAGCGACCGCTGTCGAAAGTATACGCGACGCCTGAGCAATTCTCTCAGCAGTTATGAACCACTTTTTTTCACTAAATTTTGAATTTTCAGCCAATCCAATACTCAACCCTTTTGCTTTGACAAGCGCCATTGCGATCGATCCACCGCACAAAATGCGCCTTGTGTGGCCCCGCTCGACTATTCCTTCGAGAGCATCGAGTTTGTCGATCTTCAGACCACCCAGGATCACGATATCGGCCTGCCTGATCCGACTAAGGGGACCACTCAGCTCACTCGACGTATACGGTCCTAGGTAGGCCGCTTTGCAAGCTCCGGGCACCACTACTGAAGACCAGTCTGGATTGTGCGAGGCCAACGCGTCGAACACGTAGTAGTTTGATATATCTTTGGCGACGGAAGAAGCCGCCTTGTACAAGCCATGCCCGAGAACACCGAGTTCGTCAGATGACTTATTCCACATCGAACGCTCAAGATCGTATCGCCGCGTGTGTTCGAGAAGAACGATGCAGTTCTTCGGCAAAGAACCGAGGACAGCCTTGGCATCCAGACGAACCTCAGCGTTCTTTTCGTCTAGCCAATCCGCCACAAACACGCATTTGAGGCCGTACAATTTCTCTAGCTCGCTTGCGATTGGCGCCGCAGTGTTTTGCTTGTCGCGTCCTACATGCCCGAACACAATGGGGGTAACCTTTAGTCGTAAGCAAGTCTGAACGGTGTCGTGCAAACTAGCGAGGCGTTCATTGTCGAGGACATTGGAGCGCGCAGAATCCAGAGGCACGTCAATATCCGCGCGAACAAGCACCCGAGAGCCGCTTGGTATCGGCGCTCTGTCGGAGAAAATATCAATTCCATCGAGCAATTTGCGATAGTCGATAGAATCAAGATTCTGATCAAAGAGAATTGTGCGTACAGAGTGAGGCCAATCGGCCGGACGTTGTGTCATACTTCCTAGTCGTCAATGAAAAGGCCTGGCGGGTCTAGATCGATGCGTGATGTAACGGTGATATATTGCGATCCACCCTTCTGACGTCTCATATAATCCTCAAGGAGGGGCTTAACCTCAATAACTTCGGACATTGTTAGTCCAGTTGACTGCTCAATTTCATCGAAACTTACAAAGTTGTGAGTATCGATCAGCCTTGCGATCGCCTCAACTTTATTGATGGGCGCCATTGTCGACATCATGTTTGCCTTCGATATTGTATCGGTCCTGTTAGTCAAGACCCAGCCCAGTCAACAAACAATAGCAACTCGCCTTACGATCGCAACGAAATTTTGGCTTTCATGAAACGCAAGTGCGTCAGTGCAACTCGTCGCTAAGGATGCTGTGGTATTCAGCTGCCGGGACGAGGTCGCCGTTTCCTCGCTCCATCGCAGACTGGCTGCGCTCCGGCCGACCGATGAAGGACCTCTACTTCGCGCGCGGCTCCCGAAGCTTCGCATCCGGTTGCGCGAGCTTTCCCCGCCGCAACAGCTTCACCGCCGCCACGAGCGCCCGCGCCGCGTTCCGCGTCTCCTCCTGGAAGGCGCGGTCGGCGTCGAGCG
>JBBTCR010000536.1:0-4569 GCA_038043105.1 Bacteroidota bacterium | reverse complement strand
GTCCGTAAGGAATTCGATATCCTCCGCCGTTGAATCGATTTGAATATTTCGAGAGTGAGCAACCTCATGGTTCTTGTAGAGGTCACCGATCTCCTTCATCACAGCAAGCGACTTCGCAGGGACGAAATCGATTGAAAGCTCGTTGTTCTCCGCCGCCACAAGATCCCTTTGAGCTCTTATCTCCTCGACGAGCTCCTGGGAGAGCTCCAGAAGAGGGTCTTTGAGTTCCTGCGTTTCTGAAGCATCGGAGTTCCTCAGCAATTCTACAAATCCATACAGACCTCCTGCGGTATTGAGCACGTCATGGAAGAAGATGCGCTCCAATGCCCGTCTTCGTTTCTCGTGGCTGATATCCGTTACAGCGTAAATCGTGAACTGATGGCCGTTTATACGTAGCGGCGATGCGTAGACCTTAAGATCGAGGGGATCGAAAACGTTGTCTCGCATAATGCGGCACTCCTGAATGGAGACCTTTCCTCTCTGGCTTTCGAGGATCGCGTTCACCTCCCCACACGTTCGGCAAGACTCCGTCGTTCCGCATCCACCGATGCTCTCGGCTGCGTGAATGCACCGCAACGCTTCGCCGGGTCGAAGCCCCAGGAAGGAATTCGGATCGCTGGCGCCCACGAACCTGCAGAGGTTTTCGTTTGCCAGAACGATTTGTCGTTCCTTGTTCAACACGAGGACGATGTCAAAGATAGAGCTGATGAAGCTGTTCAGGAGTGGAATCTGGGGAAACTTCTGAGCCTGCGACAGAATTTCTTCGCGAGAGGCTCGCTCTGCCGGCGCATATTCTGTCGGAAGCTTTTCCGGAATATGGGTTATCGATTTGAGTGTCGGTGTGTCTCTGCGGGAGGCCTGCTCTTCCGGTGCAGGTTCTGTCGGCAGCTTTTGGGGATTCATACGGGTTCATCCTCCAGGTGCTGATGTGTCTCTATCGAGACGTCCAGGTTGTTAGCAACGATACGATCGTCCTAGCACATTTCGAAACGCCAAAAGCTTATCACGAGGAGCACGGACGCTTAGGTCGATCGAATGTTGACGACGCGAAGTTGTGAAAATACTTCTTCTTTACGGGAGCGAGCATCCCGTCATGCGGCTCCCACTGCAGGGAGAAGATAAGTCCTAGTAGAAGACAAGTGTATGTCTCCCGTCACCAAGTCGTGAGCGAATCGTACGTTGATTTTAAAATACTTGTGGAATTCTGTGGAGAATTTGGTTAATATCGCAGTACGAATTCACTCAGAGGTTATCAGCCATGGCACTTGCATATCGAGTTCTCGTCGTCGATGATTCTGCACATATTCGGATACTTTTGGTGAAGTTGCTCAAACGCATTGGCTTTGAATTCATCGAGACAGCGGAGAACGGCAAGATCGGTTTGGAAAAGTTTGCATCCTTCAAACCCCAAGCGGTTTTCCTCGATGGCATCATGCCTGAAATGGATGGCTTGGCGGTGCTTCGCGCAATCAAGGGCCAGAGTTCCGAAACCGTCGTAGTCATCACCACCTCACTCTCCGAGCGCGAGAAGGTGTTACAGTTCAAGGAGAGCGGAGCTGATTTCTATTTGATGAAGCCGTTCGAGGAGGCCAAGTTTCGGGAGGTCTCTCAAAAGGTGGTCAGCACACTCGAAAACCGTCAGAAAGAAAGCTAATGGTCTGCAGAGAATGCAATACGGAAAATCGGAGCGGCGGAAAATTCTGCACGTCGTGTGGCGCGCCGCTGGGTATCATCTGCAGCCGCTGTGGGAAAGTCAATGAGCTTGATGATCGCCACTGTGGTTCTTGTGGTTTGGCCCTTGCCATCTCACTGAAAGAAGAATCATCTGCTTCTACCCAATCCTCAACTTCTCTTGCTTCCTCTGCCGCCATAAAACAATATTCTCGCCAAGAAGTGGAGGAGCTCCTTGCGCTCCGAAAGGCTCTGATAAAAGAGGAGTCCTCGGCGGAACCCATGAGCCAGGACGACATCGACAAATTGTTCGGATGATCGAGAGTGATGACACGCGAGCTACAACAATTACTGGATGTGTTCATTGCGGATCGGATGCTCCAGGCTGACCAGGTGCAGGCGAAGCGGTGTCAATGCTGGACGATTCATCGCGTCAAATCGGGATCGCTCGAAGCGTTGTGGAGATACTTGGACTTTCGGAAGTAGACGTTGCCGAATCAATCTGCAAGGCCTTCAGTCTGGCTCGCATGAACATTGCGACCGAGATAGAGACCGCACCCTCCAATATTTTCACCGAAGATGAAATCCTCAAGCATCGCGCGCTTCCCATCTTTCAGATCGGTTTAGAGCTGACCGTTGCTTTCATAGACCCGCCTTCCAAGTTGCTACGGGCCGACCTGCAGAAAATCGTCGGTTGTAGGATTCTCCCTGTAATAACGACAATCTCTGATTTCGAGGCCGCGCTGCAGAAATACGGAGGGGCGCTCGACAAGCTTCAGCGCATAAGCTCTGCGATCGACCTGTCGAGATATGACATACGTAATCGAGGCGCGAAAGGCCCGGTCCCCGATGCACAACTCGAGACGGAAGCTTCCATAGCTCAGCTTGCTGATGAGCTCCTTCTCCGAGCAGCGAAGTCAGGGTCAAGCGATATTCACATCGAGCCGGGTGAAGACGAGCTGATGATTCGTTTTCGGATTGATGGCGTTCTCCAACGCATCGTTTCCTTGCCGATGTCATATCATCAAGGCATCATTGCTGTGCTGAAGGCACGAGCGGGAATGGACATGTTTGATCGATCTATTCCCCAGGATGGCAGAATCTCGCTCACGTTCGCTGACCGTGTCTTCGACGTGCGAATCAGCACTCTCCCGCTCTTATACGGAGAGAAGATGGTCCTCCGGTTGCTTGGGAAGACGGCAATGATGGTCAGCCTTGGCAATCTCGGCTTTTCTGGGGCTAATCTCAAAAAGGTTCGCACACTGCTTGCACTTCCTAACGGCATCGTGTTGGTCACGGGTCCCACCGGTAGCGGCAAGACGACAACGTTGTACGCAGGATTGAACGAGATCAAAAGCATTGGGCGAAACATCACAACCGTGGAGAATCCTGTTGAGTACAAACTTGCTCTCGTAAACCAGGTTCAGATTGTCCCTGAACGAGGTCTGACATTTGCCGCATCGCTACGATCTATTCTTCGTCAAGACCCGAACGTGATCCTGGTCGGAGAGATACGCGACGCTGAGACGGGAGTCATCGCGACGGAAGCAGCCTTGACTGGTCACTTGGTCCTCAGCACGCTTCATACCAATGATGCGGTCGGGGCCATCCCGCGCATGATCAATCTGGGTGTTGAATCGTTTTGGGTGAGCTCCTCAGTCATCGGAGTGTTGGCTCAGCGGTTAGTTCGTAGGATTTGTCTGCGGTGCAAAGAGGAGTACGAACCCGATGCCCAGAGTTTGGAGGCTGCGGGTCTGGAGAATCTCCCTCAGGGCACAACGCTCTTCAGGGGCAGAGGATGTGACTTCTGCAATGGATTCGGCTATAAAGGTAGAATCGCCATCCATGAAGTCCTGATCGTCACGGAAGAGATGCGAGATCTCATCTATGGAGAAGTAACCACAGGCAAGCTCAGGGCGCTCGCCGTAGCCGATGGTTTTCGTGATATGCACTTTGATGGAATGCAAAAAGCTCTCGCCGGTATCACGTCCGTCGAGGAAGTGCAGCGAGTAGCGTATCGAGGGTAAGGCCAGCAGACCTGGCAAGAGGAGCCCCCTCTATCACATCGTTTTACGATCCTTTCTTCACTCAAGTCACTAATACTCTTTGTGCCGGGAGCTCACCGCGCTCCTCTTCTGCCGTGATTACCGCCAAAGAAGTCGCACGGAACAAGCATCTTGCCTTTCGATCTGCACTGCCTTACGTTTGCGTCTTCAAACACTGCGGGATTGGTATAGTCGTACGACCATAAGGAGGCTCATCGATGTACGTTGATTGGATCACCTGGAGCATTTGGCTGTTAGGGTTCGTCATTCTCGTTGTCTGGATTATAGTTCCTCTTAAGGAATTCAAGAAGCTCGTCGCTGAAAAGCGAAAAGAACACGAAGGCTAACGCGCAACATCTCCCCCAACGTTCAGCCCGGAGACTACTTGAACTATCTGGATTACATCATCGTCTTCAGCTTCATGGCGCTGACGTTCTACGTCGGATCGTTCTTCTACAAGTGGGTGGGGAGTACCGACGATTTCTACGTGGCAGGAAGAAAGCTGACGCCGTTCATCCTGGCCGCTGTGCTCACCGCAACGAATGTCAACCTGTACAGCTTTGTGGGTCAGGCTGGTATTGCTTACAAGCACGGGATATCAATTCTCTGGCAAACGTGGACAGGCAATATGGCTCTGGTGTTTTCGGGGTTATTTGTCCTGCCCATCCTCCGTCGTCTTCGGATCAAGACGATCCCCGAATTTCTCGAGATGCGGTACAGCAAAGGCGTGCGTACGTTCGTGGCAGTTCTCTGGGTGCTGAGACTTGCGTTCTGGCTCGGCGTCATCTCCTACACCGCAGCCATCGCAGCTCAGCCGATCACTGGACTTCATTCGTTCACCGCGTGGGTACTT
>JBBTCR010000535.1:0-2142 GCA_038043105.1 Bacteroidota bacterium | reverse complement strand
GGCGACTTTACGGTCGGGAAAACTTCAGGACGCTGTAGTGAGTACTTTATAGGTGGAGGTCAGGCCAGGTAGCCGCAGGTTTTAACCTGCGTACGGTGACAATTGTCGATGACCGTCCGCGGCGCAGGCTAAAGCCGTGCGGCTACCTTCGTGCGCAGGCCCCGGAAGCCGACGGCTGCCGAATCGCCGATAGCTGGGGACCCCTTTCTCGACCGCCGCCTACTTGCCAATAGTCCTGAAACAAGCGCATTATAGGAGCTAACAGAGCGAAAATTCGAAAAAGTTGGAAATAGCCGACGCAAATCTCCCCACTCCTATCTGTACTGCCATATCTTGGCGCTCCAGACCCCCACCAGGGAGTTATTCACAGGCAGTTAGTCATTTGTGACCCGTTTTCGCCCTATCGTCGATACACCCCTTCCCTTGCTCCCTTGGACACCTCCACCAATAGGAGTACTTATATATCCTCACGGCCCGGCCAGCGCCGCGATCCGCTCAAAGGTCGCAAAGAAATCCTCCAACCAATGGTTGTAACCCAGGAGTCGATAGATGATCCGCCGGGCCGTCTTCACCACTTGACAGGGAATCAGAATGATCGCGTGCAGAAAACGCCGGAACTCCATTGCCACCAGTTCCAAACCCCGTTCCCGGTTCGGCACCAATAGCCCGTACCACGCCTTCAGATTCCACGCCAGCGCCGCCATCACCATATACGCCCAATTGCTCACCAGATCGTGCACCGGCATCCGCATCGCGTTGACTCCATTCTTCAGCTGCTCCACCACGTTCTCTTGGTTGCACCGCTGGTTCGCCAGGCCGACCACCTTTTCCACTTTCAAATCCCTCCGATTGGTGATGTAAAAAAAATACCGAATCTCGTCCAAGAGGACCTGCTCGCCCCGTTGGACGCTGATGTTCTTGCGAACCACGACCAGCCGATACTTCTGTCCACACTTTACCGGTTGATACTCGAACTCAGCCACCGACTCCCCGATCAGCTTATTATTCAGGTACCCCTTCTCGATCACGATCTGTTCCTTGTACCGAAAACTCTTGGGCCGTGGCTCCGTCAGAATCTCGTACTTGGGCAGCCGTTCCAGCGGCTGCCAGGCCGTCTCCGGCAGCGCTTGCGCCAAGCCGTTAAGTTTCGGGTGGGCATCAATCCCCAGAATAAACTTCACCCCTTCCGCATCCCACCGGTCCAACTCTCCGGTGTGCGAGAAATCCGTGTCCCCGCGGACCGTCACCGACCCCGCCACCTGCCGCACCAAGGCCACCGCCCGGTCAATCCAGCCCACACTCTCACTGTGGCTGGCGACATTGGCCGGCCGATTGATCAGATACAGCACCTCCTTGGTGTTGGCCAAGCTGACGATCAGCGGCCCGTAACCCCAAATCCCTTTGTAGGAAAGGCCAATGCCTTCCTTGCACTCTCCGTACGTCGACGCAATCGTGCCGTCCACATCAATGAAGGCCTCTTCCAGAAAACCCTTCGGTTGCACTCCCCACACCACCAATCGGGCCCGGTTGACACATTCCTGCAAATCCGTGATCGTCGCTGGACTAAACCGACGGGTGAAATCCCCCGCCGTCGTCGGATCGGGAATCCGCTGCGCGCCCACTCCATTGAGAAAACTTTCATCCTGCCGCCGCAATTCGATATCTTCCAACCTCTGCCCGCCCGCGACAATGTTGTAGGCGACGTTCAGCACATGATCGCTCTCGTGATAGGGCAGATGCACCTTCAACAGCTCCAGACTGCGGTCGATGTCCTCCACCAGCCCCACTCGTTGCGCCAACAAATGGATCGCTCCAATGCCCCCGCAATTCATCGCTTGGTCACGCTCCGCCATCTCGTAATGAATGTTACTGCCACTCATCATCGGCCGAGGTTGATCGTCCCAGTTCCGCGGTTTAAGGCGGCGCTCAATTCTCTGCTTGCGGTTACGGAGAATTTTGGGGTAGGTTCTTTTCACTCGAAATGCTCGTTTTGTTGGTTGCGTTGATTTCCGACAAACTCAGTGTCAACCAATGACCACGGGCATTTCGAGCTTTTTCTTCGAAAACCTTTTCGAAATCGCGCTTGATACAGGGCTAGCGGGACGTGTGGTTTGGAGAGTCGTGCGGTGCCCGAACTGCGCG
>JBBTCR010000534.1:0-2134 GCA_038043105.1 Bacteroidota bacterium | reverse complement strand
TCTCCATTCGTTGAGGGACACGCTGTTCCATGCTATGCCGCAGCTTGGCGAACATTGGCGTGTTTTCGATGCCGGGATACATCTCCATCATCGTGCGTCCGAGTAATTCCTCCTTGGTGTGACGACCGTGTGCGGCAGCAACATCGTTGACATAGAGATATCGCCAGTCAAAGTCAATAATCTGACACCCCTCCAACATATGGTCCAGTGTGGATCTGTAGCGCTCCTCAGCATTCCGCAGGTTCTCCTCTGCCTTCTTGCGTTCGGTGATGTCCTGCACAGTCCCGAGCGAGCGCAGAGGTTTGCCCTGAGGGTCATATTCACTCTCGCACCGCTCGTTAACGTATTTAACGGTCCCGTCAGCCAGCAGTAGGCGGTGGACAATGTCGTAAGGTGAGCGGTTCCTCAGCGATTCGGTGTAGGCGTAGTTCACCATGTCTCGGTCGTCTGGATGCACCGTGTTCAGGAATGCCTCGTATGACGCGCCGAATTGTCTAGGGTCGATCCCGAAGATCCGGTATATCTCGTCCGACCAGGTCAGCCTGTTAGTGGTCAAGTCCAGCACCCAGTGGCCCACGCGACCAATTTTTTGCGCTTCGATCAGTTTTCGCTCATTATCCCTCAACGCCTCCTCAGCCTTTTGCCTTAGTTCTTCACGCTCCATGAATTCCATTGCATACGAGATATCCAATGCCAATTCTTCCAGCAGCGAGACCTCATCTTGATCGAAAAACCCGGTCTCCCCTGAGTAAAAGTTCAACGAGCCCTGGGTACGAGCAGCGACGCGAAGCGGAAACGCTGCAGAAGAGCGATAGCCGAGCTTGAGAGCTTGCTCACGCCACGGTACCAAGCGTTCATCATGTTCGATGTCATTACAAATAACGTATCGACTTTCGCGTAATGCGGTTCCCGTAGGCCCACGCCCTTCAGGTTCATCGTCAATGGAGATGTGAAGGTTTTCCAAATAACCATCCGATATGCCCTTGTGCGCCACGACCTTCACGATCTTTGTTTCATCGTCAACAAGACCGATCCAAGCGAGGATGAACTTTCCATCGTCAACAGCTACGCGGCACGCTTCTTCAAAGAGCTTCTCTCGATCACGGATCCGGACGATGGCTTGGTTGATCTTGCTCAACACCGTATACACTCGGGTCAGGCGCGCCACTTTCTCCTCCGCTTGTTTGCGGTTGCGCAGCAAGAATGCCAACACGAACAAAACGACTACCCCGGATGAGCGATTGAAGATCGCCATCTCAATTGCGATTCCTGAGAGAGAAACGAAGAACCCAAGAACAATCAGTATCGCGCAGACAACGGTGGAGGGAATCAGATAGTGCGCCGGCTTCGTCCGGTAGATCAAAAGGGTGGGGAGTACGTAGACAACCCATTCCGCTACGCCTAATGGAGTGTGCGCATCGAGCAGGAATATCACTGCGCAGAGTGCGACGAACAGCGGAACCGCGAAGCGTCTAGTGATCATGCTTGCCTTCGTACGTAGTTGAGCGTTGCCTTAGCCCGCCCTGCTCCGTGGTTGGGCAAGCAACGATTTGATCATCGGCATCAATTTCTCACCGAATTCCGATTTCGCAACGAATCCATCCGCACCTACCGACTCGACAGCCCTTCGATACTCGCGGCTGTCGTACATCGTGAGGATGATGACCGAGGGAGCGTCTTCTTTCTCCTTCAGTATCCTCGTCGCCTGAAGCCCGTTCATACCCGGCATTGCAAGATCCATAAGGATGAGATCAGGATTCAACTCACCAGCGAGCCGAAGTGCCTCTTCACCCGAAGCGGCACTGCCGACGACTTGAACGTTCTTGACCAAGGACAGCGAGCGCTCAACTAATTCCAGAAATAACTTGCTGTCATCAACCAAGAGAACCCGAAAGGATTTCACATTGACTCTCCTTCACAGGAGGTTCATAGATTCGTGGATTCTTACTGCTAGAACAAAATTATGACTTCGTCGGCTGGCGAGCAATCAGGAAAAACCTGAAATTTGAGAAAAAAAGACCTGAGGAAAAAAAGTGAGGAAATGAAGGATGAGGATTCGCAGATACGAAAACGTGCTCTACTACGAGGAAGCAAGGCCGCCCTTTTACGTCAAATCCGGCCTAGAAACGCGGTC
>JBBTCR010000533.1:0-1502 GCA_038043105.1 Bacteroidota bacterium | reverse complement strand
GAAGTATCCAAAGCGTCCGAGTGTTGTCGGGTTAATGGATCCGAACATGCTGATGCCAACAGCCTGTGTGCCGAAGTAGGACAACTTGTATCCGCTTGTCTGTGCAGTGCTGACAGCGGTCACGTTGGGATCCCGGACATTGTCAAACACCCGCTGGAGACCAACCACAACGTTCCAATCTGCTTCCTTCGGATGGATATCGACGTTCGCAAGCAGCGTTTGCAGGTTGACCTGTCCAGCGTTGATACCGCCGCCAACATTTCCACCGACCCCATAGGCAGCATCTCCCCACGTCATATCGATCTTGAAGAGACCCCGGAACGTTGCGACACCGTCAAGAATTGATGGGGAGTAGATGAACATCGGCACAAAGCGCTGCTCGAAGTACATCGCGGTTTGCGGACCGGTGTTCGTGGTGTTTGGCCCGAACAGCCTTCCGATAATCTGACCGCGCAAGAGCTCGTTTGTTGGCGCAATGTTCGAAGCTGTAGCACGTGTGAACCAATATCCGATATAGCGAAGCTCCGGAGATTTCGGATCTGGGATCCGGCTTCCCTGCGAGTAGCTCGGTGTCCCTTGCGCTCGACCATTGATCGTTGAGCCAATAAGGAGGAGAAGGAATATGATGGTTCGTCGCTTCATATGACTGTTCCTTCCAATAAGGTCGTCGCCAGGAGCAAACGCTCAGGAAGGGGAAATCCCGACGTTGGGCGAGATTGTGATCTCCAGCGTTAGCTGTGATCCTCGCGACGAAGTTCAGCGAGAAGCGAAAACGGCGGTGAGCAATCTCATCGCCGTTTCGGATTTCCCACACTACTGCTTCACGTACTTCTGTATGTAGATGGAATACTTCAGACCGGCAATGGTTGTGCTGCCGAATCCTCCCGCTGGCGTTGGCGCGTTGACACCGGTCAACGGCGGACTGGTCTGAACGACCTCATAGGTCATATTGTTGCCACTGATTGCGTAAATGCCGGTTGCGGTAATGCTGGCTGGCGCGGATTGATTGGCGACGATCGTGAAGATCTTCGCTCCTTTCGTTCCTGTTGTCGACAGCGTGTCGGTGGAGTTCGATTCAGTATTTGTGTACGTCCCCGACAACGTAAGAGACACGTTCGCACTATCCGTTTGCACAACCGTGTACGATTTGTTCGCGTTGAACGTCGCGACGATCTTCTTGATCTTGAACGGCGCACCCCGGAGACCAATGGCGACATTCTGACCATCAGAAACCCATGTAGCGATGATGGGATCCGTTGAGGCGGGGGCCGTTGGGGACTCCTCGCTCTTCTTGCAGCCAGCCATGACCACCATAATGACCAAGGTTAGCGCGCACACCATGTTTTTCATACATCCTCCTTGTGATGAGTGGTGAACAGTTTAGTGAAATTAGCGGTTCTCGTGCGACATCTCTTTCAGCGCTCGTTTGAGGATCTTACCGCTGTGACCTTTGGGAAGCTCCGAGAGGAACACGAAGTATTTCGGGATCTTATATTTTGCGA
>JBBTCR010000532.1:0-5045 GCA_038043105.1 Bacteroidota bacterium | reverse complement strand
TGGGCCTCGGACAGCAGGGATTTCGAGAACTGGGGGGATCAGAAAGTGATCCTCAAGCCCGATTGGCGCGACAAACACGGCACGGAGTTTTACGGGATGAGCGTCTTTGATTATGCCGGGAACACAATCGGCCTGATTTGGGTCTACTACAATGCTCCATCGGACAAGCATGTCGATCTGCAACTGGCGACGCGGGATCCGGAAGGACAATGGCAGCGTGCTGGTAATCGAGAGGTCTTTCTGCCGGTCGGCAGGGAGGGTGAATGGGATGCTGGAGGGATTTACGCTGCGTCGAATGTGTTGGTATCGCCGCCGGGACATCCGAATGAGATCTGGCTGTACTACGGTGGCTCGTCCGTTACGCACGACGATTCCCGGTACCGTGAGATGGTGATCGGGAGGGCGACGCTTCGCCTGGACGGATTCGCCGCTATGGAGGCTAAGCAGTTCAAAGGATACTTCGACACGAAGACTGTCGTCGCCGGGGGATCATTGCTCGCAGTCAATGCTGACTGCGCACACGGATGGCTCCAGGTTGAGCTCTACGATGCAAAGACGCAAACGCTGCTGGCGAAAAGCAAACCTATTCAAGGGCTCGACGCGACGAAGACATTTGTCGAATGGCAGCAGGGAGGGAAGGTCCTTCTGAAAGACCGCCAGGTGTTCATTCGGTTTCGCATGCAGAAGGCGCGGCTGTTTTCGTTTTGGTTCGAAGAATGAGATCGCCGGTACCCCTCTGGTGCCACCGTCGCTACGTTTGTCGGTTTTCTCAATGAACTTTCAAAGACATCGGAAATGAATTCAGGAATCCGCCATGAACATTCAAGCGTTTCGCGGCTCCGGGTTGCTGCTTGCGATCCTTCTTTTTTTCCTTTCTCCAGCAATTGCACAAGCCCAGAAGGAGAAACCCAAGTTGATGAATCCCAATCTTCCGATTCAAGAGCGAGTGAATGATCTCGTCTCGCGGATGACGCTGGACGAGAAGATCTCCCAGATGATTCACGGTGCTCCTGGAATTGAGCGACTGGGCATTCCCGCCTACAACTGGTGGAATGAATGCTTGCACGGTGTCGCGAGGGCCGGCGTTGCAACGGTGTTCCCACAAGCGATCGGATTGGCAGCGACGTGGAACACGGATCTGATGCACAAGGTCGCGACGGTCATCTCAGATGAGGCACGAGCAAAACATCACGAGTTTGTGCGGCGCGGCGTGCGGGAAATCTACACCGGTCTCACATTCTGGTCGCCAAACATCAATATCTTCCGCGATCCGCGGTGGGGTCGCGGACAGGAGACCTACGGCGAGGATCCATATCTCACCGGGCGGATGGGCGTAGCGTTTGTCAGAGGCTTACAAGGGGATGATCCGCGGTATCTCAAGCTGATATCAACCCCAAAACATTTTGCTGTTCACAGCGGTCCGGAGCCTGACCGCCATCACTTTGACGCGCGTGTCAGCGAGCGGGATTTGCGGGAGACATACCTCCCCGCGTTTGAAGCTTGCGTCAAGGAAGGCAATGCCTTTTCCGTCATGGGAGCATACAATCGCACGAACGGCGAGCCGTGCTGCGCCAGTGAGACGCTCCTGGACAAGATCCTCCGGAAGGAGTGGGGCTTCGAAGGCTATGTTGTATCGGATTGCGGCGCCATCGGTGACATTTTCAGAACTCACCGCGTGGTCGGGACTGCACAAGAAGCCGCTGCAATGGCAGTGAAGCGAGGATGCGACCTCAACTGCGGTGAGACCTTTCTGTTCTTACGCGATGCCGTGAAGCAAGGACTGATCGACGAAGAGACGATTGACCGTTCTGTCAAGCGCCTTTACACTGCAAGATTCAGACTTGGCTTTTTTGATCCTCCGGAACAGGTGCCATACACTAAGATTCCGTACAGCGCGAATGACTCTCCAGAGCATCGTGCTCTGGCGCTCCGTTCCGCGCGCGAGTCGATTGTCCTGCTCAAGAATGCGAACAATCTTCTCCCGCTCCGCAAAGATCTGACATCGATCGCCGTCATCGGCCCCAATGCAGACGAGCTGAGCGTGCTGTTGGGGAACTACAATGGAACTCCGTCGAAACCAATCACACCGCTTGAAGGCATCCGCCGCAAGGTTTCGCCTTCGACCCGCGTGTACCATGCGTATGGATGTGAAGTCGCTGCGGGGGTCCGACCGCTTTTCGTGATACCATCGGCTCAGCTCAGGCCGACTGCCACCGCTTCCGGTCAAACGGGACTAACCGCGGCCTATTACACCAATCCGGAGTTTCAGGGACAACCGAAGTTCACCCGGATCGATTCGTTTGTGAATGTGATATGGAAGGAGACGTCTCCATTTGGCGGCTATGCGACCGATGATTTCTCGGTCCGATGGACAGGTTATCTTATCCCCCCGGTGAACGGCACATACAAACTGGGCGTTTCCGGAGCCAGCGGTTATGCTCTCTTTCTGGATGAAGATGAGATTCTCCCCCTCGTGTCGAGCGAGCACGAGCCATTCACGAGAACGAAAGAGGTCGCGCTGGAAGCCGGTCGAGCGTATTCCATACGTCTCGACTATGTAAACCGCGGCCGCGACCCGCAGGTTCAGCTTCTCTGGTCTGTGGCGGGACGCGACTATGTGGCTGAGGCAATTGAGGCTGCAAAGAAAGCCGAAGTTGTGGTAATGGTCTTGGGGCTCACACCATCACTTGAAGGCGAAGAAATGCCGATCAAAGTCGAGGGCTTTTCGGGTGGTGACAGGACGGACATAAAGCTCCCGGCAACGCAGGAAGACCTGCTTCGGAAGATCCACGCTCTGGGCAAACCTGTTGTGCTCGTCCTGCTCGGCGGAAGCGCTCTGGCTGTTAATTGGGCGAATGAATATGTTCCTGCGATCATCGAAGCCTGGTATCCCGGCGAGGAAGGCGGGGCCGCGATCGCTGATGTTCTGTTCGGTGATTACAACCCTGGTGGCCGGCTTCCTATCACGTTCTACAGATCCATTGATCAGCTGCCGCCGTTCGACGACTACGCAATGCGCGGAAGAACGTATCGTTATATGACCGCCGAGCCCCTGCACCCATTTGGACACGGTCTTAGCTACACGCGCTTCGATTATGCTCATCTTCAAGTTGAGCCGAAGCAAACGAAGGCCGACGGCGTTGTGACAATAAGTCTCGACGTCCGAAACGCCGGAGATCGCGCGGGCGACGAGGTGGTGCAACTGTACGTCCGATATCCCGATTCGGAAGTCACGCGTCCCGTCAAGGAGCTCAAGGGCTTTCAGCGCATCACACTCAAACCGGGTGAGACGCGGAGGGTCAGCTTCAAACTCGCAGCCAGCCAGCTTGCCTATTATGGCGAAGGTGGTTTTGTCGTTGAGCCGGGGAGGGTGAACGTGATGGTGGGGAGTTCGTCGGCGAACATCCGGCTGGTCGGTGAGTTGCTCATTCGTTGACACCAGCCAGTGTCTCGACTCGCAAGTTTCTTTAAGCCAAAGGCTTACCCGCCAGACAGCGTAGCGGGTCCCGCTATTCGGGATCCCGTAAAGCGGGACTGGTGAGCCTCCCCGAAGGGGTCCTTCGGACTGGCTCAGAATAAGTCCGCTGGTCGACATCGCCCAAAACAGTCAAGATCAGAGCGGTGCACCGTGACCACTTATGAAAGGAACCTTTGAGACTCGACACTAGAAAATCAGTCGAAAAGCCACTGATCAAAATCTTACCGCCAAGATCGCCAAGAAAATTAGACCGTTTTACTTGGCGCCCTTTGCGTTTTGGCGGTTGAGAATGGTTTTCGACCGCGTCTCTAGGAGCGACGATGCGCGTTAGCATCATCGATGCGGTCGCGTGGACTTGATTCCAGTGCATTGCCGATGAGCCAACCTGCTCGCAAGGTTGCCTTTCAGTCCAAACTGCAGTAGCTTTGTGGTGCAGAATTTACCCGTCGGTTCAGCAGAATCACCGTTGAGGTTCTTAAGTCCCGATTCCCATCGACACAGATCATAATGATCGGGGCAAGTCGGCGGTGCCCGCCTGACCGATCTGTAAAGGTGCTTTCTATGAAGAATCTGATTGGTACTACAATCTCTCACTATCGGATAGTCGGTCAGATCGGGCAGGGTGGAATGGGCGCCACCCTAATTCTCTGATGCCTCTCCCAAATTGGGAGAGGGGCGTCAGGAAATGACAGGGTGAGGGTCAATGAACGTATCGTTGCGAAGGAGTTTCCTGCCCGCGTGCAGATTACTTCGCGAAACGCGCTGGCAATCATACATAAGCAGGTCATCGTGATGGATTATGTCGCATGCTACCCCCCGCGCCGAGAAACTCGGAACGCTTGAATTTGAAACTAGAACCCTAAACTTGAAACTCTTAGTCTCTATCTACAGGAGGTAACGCATGAAAAAATCTCTCTTTCTCATGACATTACTGGCTCTTGGATTGGGTAGTCTCACAGCCATCCTCGCCCAGGAAAAACTAACACAGGAGCCAGATCCATCCTATGCCGAGGACGCCAAGTCAAACCAGCGTCATCCTGAGGTTGACACAGATGTCTTCCTGTACATTAACCATTGGAGAAACTCTCTGCCATACGAGGGTCACGGTGGGCTTATTGAGCGCGATATCCTCACGCCAGGTGATCCTCTTCATCCTCCAAAAAAAGGGGCGGTCTTGAAGTATATCAAAGCTTACAAGAGAGGTGTTCTCCAACCCCGCACCAACACGCAGCTCACTAAGCATGACAAAGAACAAGTCTTTTTCTATGTTATGGACGGGACTGGTCGAGTGGAGGCAGGAAAAAAGAAAGCCGAACTGGAAGAAGGAACCGCAGTGGTGATTCCAGCCGGACTGGAATACCGTTTCTTCAATCCAACAGAAGAGCCTCTTGAAATGATCATTGTTGTCGAAGAAGTTACCCCAGGATTCATACCAATCAAGGAGATGTCCGTCGGGAGTTACCATAATTCAAAGCCCGGTGTAGGATACCACTGGGCCCACATCGGCCGCGGTTTTGTCTACGATGTGAATCCAAAATTCTCGAACCCGATGGGCTTCGCCATTGTC
>JBBTCR010000531.1:0-7950 GCA_038043105.1 Bacteroidota bacterium | reverse complement strand
GGAATTGGGAACTCACCATCGCCATCGGAATTGAAAGTAACAAGACGTGATACGTTGCTGTAGCCGGTGCAACAAGTAGAGCGAAACTAAACAGGCCAGCGATCTGCAGAGAAATGGTGGTCTCTGATTCTCTTCCCCTCCGAAGGCTCCATAGCAAAACTACCGTCAGGCCTATGAAGATCAATGCTCTTACATAGTCAAACCCCGGAGTCCACGCAATGAGTGGATTCGCATTGAAAACATCGTCCTGAACAAACACTGATCGCAACAGGCTATTCCACGATTGATACGTTGCAGAGAAAGGATTTGCCATCTGTCCATCAAGATGATGGAACAAAACTTAATCGAAGAATGACCGATGGATTTCGAAACCCATGACTATGAGGCTTAGACACGCTACCGCTAACGCAGCGACCACAGCACTCGCCGCGGCAACCCGGCGTTTCTGCAAGAAGAAAAAAACGATGAGGCAGAGAGGGAAATATTTGATAGGCACAAATAGCCCTGCGAAGACACCGCTCAGAACATCCTCCTCTTGTCGAAAATACCAAATGCTCAGCGATAAGCACAAGACCATAAGCAGATATATTTGACCGAGATAGAAATTGTTGATCAGAGCGAATCCGCTCGCAAGCAACAACAATGACGAGAGAGAATAGTCTAATCCGCCAAGCCGAGAAATTACAACCACGACAGCAGCTAGTATCCCCACGTTAACCACAGTCCAGATCCTCTTTGCTGTTTGCATGTCGAACATCGTCAAAGGGATCATCACAAGAGCAGTAGCAGGAGGAAAAGGCTGAAAAACACCGCCCTCTGGACTTCCCAATGCTGCAGCTCCTTGACTAAACCATTGTGCATCGTAAAGTTTGTCAATGTTTCCTCTCTCGTGCAGCAGGATGTACGAACTTGTGTAATAGTTTGCGAAATCCGTTCCAATGGTTGTGAATGCCGGCACAATTCCTTTTGCAAAGAGAAGAACTGTGAGGACAGCTATTGCGAACAATTGAACGAATCTCACGCAGCGACCTCTTCTAACTGTACGCTCTCCAATTGTTCGCTCAATAGAATTTTTGCCGAGGCTACAACTCGGTCAACCGATATCTCTTTCAAGCATTTTACGTTGATGGGACAACGAAATATTTTTGCGTCGTACACGTTGAGGCAAGGACTGCAAGGGAGCCCAGCATACAGGTTGATTGTTCTATTGCCAACTGGGCTGTAGAATACAGGCGATTCAGGTCCAAACAATGCGACGGTTGGCAATCCGACTGAAGCGGCAATGTGCATCGGTCCGCTATCGTTCGTTATCAGAAGCTTCGAATGAGAGAATAAACCGATGAGTCCTTTGAGTGTCAGCGATCCGCCAAGATTAGCAATGCGGTCAGATGTTGCGTTCGTGAGTCTAATAACCCCTTCAATGTATTCCCGCTCATCTCTTGCACCGATCAAGCAAAATACAGCATTCGGAAATCCTCCTTGTAGGATGTCGATCGTTTGCGAGAATCGTTCAGAGCTCCACCGGCGGTCGAGCGAAGTTTTTCCGGCATTTGGATTGATGCAGATGATTTCAGCGCCGGGACGAACCTTCAAAGATCCCAAAAGAGAAAAAGGTTCAGCACCCTTTGCCTGAATTCTTGGTGTGAGTAGACCAGACTCTTTGATTCCAAGGGGTGCTAACGCATCGTGAAATGTCTTTGTAACATGTTGGTGGATATTGAGAGGGATTGAATCCGTTACGTTCCACGTTCTCCATCGGGTTGGAAGAGCGAATCCAATGTGTCTACCCGGATGCGCAAGGGCTCCAATCAACGTCGAGAACTTCGAAAAAAATTCGAGGTCAAGTACTACATCTACTTTCCTCACCATAAGGCGCGCTGCCAACAGAATGAGTGATTCGAGGAATGAAAGAAAAGTCCGGGGGTCAATAAGCCATCGTTCATCAATGAATGGAATCTCATCCAAAAGTTCAGAGTTCGATGAGAACGTAAGAAAGATAATGTTCGATTTTGGGAAATGTTCCCGTACCGAACGAAGCGTAGGACTTGTGAGTAAGATACTTCCCAGCCCGAAGAACTTAATCACGAGAATCGATTCGATGGATTCAGGTGCGCGTCTGTTCAATACCTTTTGGATTATTCCGGAAAGCCAGCAGGCGGGAGTACCGACAAATCGATCAATGAAACGCATTGTGGAAATCTTCATGCCGTCCTCTTTTGTAGTATCAAGAGGCAATGATCTCCCATTGATCGAAGAATGGGAAGTCGGCAGAGCGCATCATCGATCGTCTCTAACCAAGAAGTGAGGTTTGGAAATCGCGCAGCAAACTTCATGGCGTGAGGGGGGGGACTGAAAATGTTGAGGCCAAAAAACTGCGTCACACGAAAATCGTCTGCAAACTCTTGAGTGATTCGTCCGAGCGAATGATAATAGACCGTAAAGGCTTGGCTGTTGAAGCGAGTTTCCGTTCCAAGAGCCTGCGTTCTTCTAAAGGCTTCTTTGAAACGTCCCCGTGCCGCGAAAGCAACGGTTTCCCACAACGAAAATGGTGGCATCACGACTGCGACGAAATATCCATTTGGCTTTAATCTGTTTGCCACCTGGTTTCGGACAGTTCTGAGATCCTTCGTGCAGTTGAGTCCGCCGAAGTTGGAGAGGACAAGATCGAATTCATTGTTTGCGAAATGGTCCAGACTATCAAAAGACGATACCACAAACTCAGCCTTTGTAAGCCCTTTGGATTTTCTGCGCGCTTCTGCGATCATCTTCTCGGAAATATCTACGCCCACAGCTAGAAAACCCCTCTTGGCCAGATACAGGGCATCCGTTCCCGTTCCACAATTGATGTCCAAAATTCTTGCTGGAGGGTGAACAAGGCTTTCGATGATCGAATAGACTTTTTGACGGAGCCTTTGGGTAATAGCATTTGCCTCAAACGTTAAGTCGTATTGTTCAGCAATCGAATCAAAGGCTGACGCTGCGTCCAAGGGACGCTTTGCCAATCCTGACATTGTCTTAACTTTTCGAAGAACTCGTTAGCTGCATGCCAAGCTGTGCGATTTTTGCTTTTGCAAACACAGATGCTTTTTCGAGGAACTTACCGTTCCGATCGTTTGCCAACTTGTGGTAAAGAACCTCGTTCGTCATTCTTCTTTGAGCAAACCAATAGAATCGGTCTGAATGTCTTCCTTGAACCTTGAAATCTCGCTCAGTTCGTTTTTCCCACGAGAGATCGGTAGTAATACGCGATTCAATTTCCTGGTGATACGCTGTTCCTTTGATAGGGTAAGCAACCGTCGTAAGGAAGATGTTCGCTTGAGTTCTTTTCAAATGGTCAATCGTCGCCTCGATGTCGCTGATCGTTTCGCCATTGTATCCGAGCATAACAAACAGACCTACCTCGATGCCATACCGTCGGGCAAGCCGAGTTGCTTGCTGTACCTCCTCCACCGTTACGCCGCGCGACATTGAGTCAAGAATCCGCTGCGAGCCACTCTCAGAACCAAACCAGATGCGGAAACAGCCTAAGTCGGCCATGACTTTCAAAACGTCCTCGTTCAATCGGTCAGCTCGTGAGATGCATTCGAACGGAACTTTCAAATCATGTCGCTTCATTTCATCAGCATACTGGTAGAACCATTTGTGGTTAATCGTAAAAACATCGTCAGCAATCCACATCATATCAGGCTTGTATCGGTGAACCAAGTGCTCAACTTCATTCACGACATTCTGCGGTGATCGCCGCCGGTGGCTGAACCCGTACACGCCGTGACTACACCACTTGCACGTGTACGGACAACCGCGAGCAGTTATCAAGGAGACAGAGCCAAGCCGGTGATGCTGCCGCCACGTTGAAATGTACTGTTCTATGTCGATCGCTTCTCGGTCAGGGAACGGAAGGAGGTCGAGATCCTTGATCATCTGTCGCGGCGAAGTTCGAATCACGTTGCCATTCTCATCCTTGAAGGCAATACCATCGACACCCTGCAACCTATGGACCCCTACTTTCGAAACGCTCGCGAGAACTTCCTCCATCGTTAGTTCACCTTCACCAATCACGATTACATCGGCATCGTACTCTAGAAATTCTTCTGCGTAGTACGGTGGCTCAGGCCCGCCGAGCACCACGACCGACCCACGTGACTTGCAGAAACGAATCATCTCAAGCACGTTCAGCTTCGTCATCAGGTTGCAGTAGATTCCTACGACAGGTGGTCGTTCGTTCTCGATGAATTGATAGAAGTCCTCTTTTCTGTGAAAGGTGCTGTCAAATACCTGAACAAAAAACCCTTTCGACTTGAGATAGGTGGAGAGATAGAGAATGCCCAGAGGCGGGTACGGTTTCATGATCCGCTTCTCGTGTTCATCCTCTTGAAGGAAGTAGCCATGTGTGAGAAGGATATCCATCAGATCTGAAGCCCTAGGACCGCGTTGCCGGATTGATGTGCTCCGCGAGCCCTTCAAGCTTTGACTCGAGTGCCGGGAGTGTCATCAGATGATAAGCCGATTTGAGCAAACGCGAGACGGTGGAGCGATTCAATGCTGTGGGACGCGCAAGTATCTTCTTCAAGAGATCGTTTGCCTGCCAGATACGAAACTTCTTATGCGTGAGCTTGTGGAGAGCTCGATAGAAATCCGAAGAATAGGTTCCCCGAAACATCATGTCCAGATCACCACTATCAACCCAGTTCTGCTTTCGCTCGAGCTCCTGCTTGACACTTTCATAGAACTTGGTCCCCGGGAGGGGATACGAGACTGAGATCCCGATTTCGTCCGGTCTGCAGTCCTTCACCATGTGCAGCGTCTTCTCAATGTCCTCACGGGCTTCGCCTGGATACCCATACTGCAGGAAGAAGCCAACTCGGAGCCCATCGCGATGGAGCAAGTTGGTGGCCTCGTAAATCTGCTCGACGGTCGTCCCTTTCTCCATTACGTCAAGGATCTTTTGAGACCCCGATTCAGCACCAACCCAAACCGACTGACAACCAGCATTTTTGAGATGCCGGATGTTTTCTTCTTGCAGAAGGAGATCCACTCTCGACAAGCACTTGAAAGGTATCTTTGCATTCTTAGAATTGACCGACTCATCAAATGCTGCGACCCATCCCGGCTTTAGCCCAAAGATATCGTCGGCAAACCAGATGTGATCGGGCCATGCAAACTGCTTAAGATACTGCATCTCCTCAACCACGTTTTGAGGACTCCGACTGTGGTAGACTTGCCCGTAGATCGGCTTTGCACACCAGTTGCAGTGAAACGGGCATCCACGCGTCGTTACCACGTTGAGAGAAAAGTATCCGTGTCGCTTTTTCCACACTCTTCGATACATCTCAAGATCGACAAGGTCCCAAGCAGGGAAGGGGAGAGCGTCCAAGCTTTCCAACACCTTGCGTCGCGCGGTTCGTAGAACCTCGCCGTTCCGAACGAAAGCAAGACCATCAATATCATCGGCGGACTGCTTCGACCGACCAAGAAGGCTATCAGCCAATTCCGCTAAGGTGACTTCTGCCTCGCCGCAAATGACGTAGTCAGCCCCGTGTGCAAAGTATTGCTCCAGGTGGTCCGTCGCATCGGAACTGAAGATGACCACCGTGCAACCATGCCGCTTCGCCAAGTCCGTCAGCTTGAAGGCAGCTTCGCGCATTCTGCTCAGACACATCTTGCTCAGGTAGTTGAACCCATCATCATAAATAGCGACAATCGGCGGGCGCTTTCGTTGAAGCACCGATACAATCTCCTCCTCACGATCCGAAAGCATGACATCATGCAATGCCACGGAAATGCCGCGCTGCCGCAGATAGCTCGCCGCGTACATCGTCCCCAGCGGAGGGTATGGCATCATGGCCCGATATTCTTTCGGGTCGAAATGCAGGAAGTAGGAGTGTGTCAGAAGGACTTCAACCATGATGTTCAAGCATATGAACGACTAGTACGGGAGCTTGCGAATCTGAAGAGAGCTCGAAACGGTTTAATCGCAGTTGGTACATCTCTAGGATCTTTCGAAGAAAGTCCACCCCGTAGGCTGTTGAGATGTGCTTGCGGCACTGGTACTGACGCTCTCGTTGTTCGTCACCGAGATAGGCATATCGTCGTTTCCAAACCTTCTGCCACGTTCTCATCAGGACGTCGTCGAGATGATCTGCAATTCGTGTTGGGAAAAGAAATTCGAGAAGCCGTTGAATTCGACTTCTCTTCTTATCGTGGTGATCGCGCAACTCTTCATCAACCTTCCAATTCGGTAGGAACTCATCAATCCAAGCATTGGCGGCCATGTATTTCTGAAAGAGCGCCAGGTTCACGAGAGGTTTCAGCGTTGCAATCTCTATTGCAGAATAAACGTTCCTCATTTCAAATTCGAGATGATCCTCAGCGACGAAGTGATTAAGACAAAAGTATTTCTTGCTGTTCAGTAGGAAAATCTTCTTGAACAAGATGAGCAGCGTTCTGCAGATCCAGAGACGGTTTCCGCACGTGACGATGACGAAATCTATGTCTCCCCGTTTGCTGGCCAAGCCTTTGGAAAGCTCACCCGATACGAACACTCCCCGTACGAACGGAAACTTGCCGATCAGCTTTGCCATGAACGAGGCAGTCCTCCAACGACGTCGCGCCAGTTGCTCCTTCCGTCTGCGCTCCTCCGTGCAGCTCGCATTCGCGGTTCCCAGGAAAAAATAGCTTCCCTTTCTATCTATGAGAGCTGCGAGCGGATCGGCTTGACATGCACGCGTAATTTCAGCGGGATTTGTGGAGTTCGACGGGAGAAATGTGTGGATCTCCTCGGGCCTCAACGGATGGTTGAAGATATCAAAGTACAGCAAGACCCTCAGAATATCCTGCTGCAACAGTGAACTCGTCTGCTGAAAACCGCGAGTTGTGACGGTAGCTGCTGAACTCATTTCAGATGAAGGGCGTAGGTTCGAGTTGGTTACTCACAGGCGGTCGTGCACCGGTGCGGGAATGCGACCCCAGAAGCAATGCCATATGGCTGTGAAAAATCCTTTAGCTTATGAAATCGTGCAAAACTGATGCCACCTTCTCCTCTCGGCATTGCCGACGCGTATGCTGAGTGTCCAAGCATTTCTCCATCATCGCGCCCTTCTGAAGTCACATCAAGCCGGCGGAATGTGGAGTCGATGCCACAAGATCGCGGGGCTGTGGCTCAACATCACCATGGTTGTAACTCTAGGCAATTCTCTCTATATTATTTCGGTGAAGAATGGCTGACCGAAAGAAAAAATTGCTGAAGAAACTGAAGGTACCGGCAATCGTATTGGGGATTGTGCTGATACTCTCTTTTCTCGTGGACAGCGTGGTCATGCCACGATATGTCCAACAAGGCAAAACGACAAAGGTTCCCGACGTCATTGGGAAGGAACTCGATGACGGCATCCAGGTTCTCGCTGAAAGCGGTCTCGTCGGTAAGAAAGCTGATGTGCGAACCGATAAGCAATATCCCGAAGGGACGGTCGTGCTTCAGAATCCGCCGGCAGATGCAGAGGTGAAATTCGGCCGTGGTGTCTACTTGACCGTGAGCGGAGGAGAACCGATGGCCGCGGTGCCAGGACTTCGCGGTAGAACGTTGAGGGATGCTACCTTTGCTCTCGAGCGCTTTGGTCTGGCACTCGGTGAGATTCGCTACGAATTCTCCGATGAGTACCCGCAGGGCACTATTATCGATCAGAGTGTAGCGGAATCCACAAGAGTGATCATCGGCAGGTCAATTAGCGTGGTCGTGAGCCAGGGAAAGAGCGGAGAACAAGTCCCCGTGCCCGATGTTGTGAGAAAGACTTTCGCCGAAGCAGAGCGAACGCTTATCCAGGCAGGCTTGCGAATCGGCAATATTACGTATCAAGTCAATGCCGACCTGCTCCCCAACACTGTCATCGACCAATTTCCCAAGCCTGGCGACCTAGTTCCGACTGGTCAAGCAGTTGACCTCGTTGTAGCACA
>JBBTCR010000530.1:998-6599 GCA_038043105.1 Bacteroidota bacterium | reverse complement strand
GCTGGCACCGGTGAGTCCGGTTTCTTCGTCGACAGTAAAGAGGAACTCCAGCGGACCATGCTCTAGCGATTTGTCCGCCATAATCGCGAGGTTTGTTGCGACAGCGATGCCGTTGTCGGCACCGAGCGTCGTGCCATTCGCCCGTAACACGTTGCCATCCCGAACGATCTCGATTGGATCCTTCTCGAAATCGTGAACCTTCTCCTTGTTCTTCTCACACACCATATCGAGATGGCCCTGCAGGCAGACCATCGGGCGGTTTTCATAACCGGGCGAAGCCGGCTTTCGGACAACCACATTCATGTACTTGTCCTGCTTCGCCTCAAGGCCAAGCTCCTGCGCTTTCTGCATCACGTACGTCGCGATCTGCTTTTCGTTTTTCGAGCCGCGTGGAATTTTGCTGATCTCAGCAAAATGCTTCCACACCGCCTCTGGCTTCAGTCCTTCAATAGGATTTGACATAGTTCATTTCTCCTCACGTAATCGAATACAAAATCGAGATAGGTAACATCATTGGTCGGAGACTGGCTTGGGAATGACAAGGAAATGCTCCCGTTCCAGTTTGAGAAGGAACTTCCCAATTCGATCATACACGGGCTCCGCTGTAGAGCCGAACTCTGCGAGTATCTCCTCTGCCATCGCGGCGACTGGCGTCTTCCCATCGCAATGCTGCCACACAAAGCTGCCCAGCTTGTCAAGCTTCACGCGGAAATTCTGCTTCGCGAGCCTGGGCAATAGCCACTTGGCAAGGTAGCGATTGCGGAATTTCGGGATGAGGAGCACAACGAATCCCTCATCGCTGACCTCCCACTCAGCATTCCGATGCGGACGGAGCTCGAGGAGATTCAGCGGCTGCTGGCGATTCTTCTTCACCTGTCTATTCTCTCAGGGATCTCTACAAACAGCAGGCGGAGCAATCCCGCAAAGGAAATGCTCCGCCTCATTTCTTCTCTCCAAATTCATTCCGGGGTTGAGGCTCTTACCCCATCGCGCTTGGCGGTGCAGGCTCATCGGCCGAGCCGGCGTTCCGCACCGGGATCAACGTAAGGATGAGCCCAACCAGCAGGAACACGAAGAGGCTCACGATGAAGGAAGGCTCCGCGAAGACGTGCGGCGTCGGAACGTCATAGTACGCCATCCCCGCAAACACGAGACCGATCAGTGCTTCACCGGCAATCAGCCCTGCCGCCAATAACACTCCATTGTTGTCCACCCGCGTCTTCTGGGCTGCATTGAATTTGCGTCTCTCCACCATCTTGTCCACGATCCCCTTGAACAGACCACCGATGAAGATTGCGAATGTCGTTTCTAGAGGCAGATACATGCCCACGCACACAAGCATCGGACTTCTGACTTGCACCAGGATGAACCCAATGGCCATCAGAATACCCACAATGATGAGAGGCCAGGCCATCCTTCCACCGACGATGCCTTCTGAAACAAAAGCCATCAGGCTTGCTTGGGGCGCAGGGAGAAGTTTGCCCCCGAGACCCTCCCCACCGGCCTTGATATCACCCAGATGGAGAACCATAATCGGATAGATCATCACCAGCGCGGACACGCCGACGCCAATGAGATCACCAACCTGCATCTTCCACGGTGTGCCGCCGAGGATGTGACCGACCTTCAGGTCCTGCAGCATCTCACCTGCAACGGCTGCGGATACGCAGATGACCCCGGCGACGGCCAGCACAGTCGCAATGCCTGTCACGCCCGTCTGTCCGAGAGCAACCATCAAGAGCGCAGCAATGATTACCGTCGAAAGCGTGAGTCCGCTAATGGGATTGTTGCTTGAACCGATCAACCCGACGAGGTAGCCGGAGACTGCAGCGAAGAAGAACCCAGCAACAATCATAACCGCTGTCGCAGTCAGGGCCGCGCTCACGTCTTGGCTGAAGTAGTCATAAAGAAAGAAGGTGAAAATTGCAGCAACGCCGATCCCGCCGAAGACCCACTTGATATTGAGGTCGTGCTCAGTTCTGTTGATGACGACGGCGCCTGCGGCAGCTTTCTTCACATCCGAGATGGAACGGCTAAGCCCGCCGATCAGGTTCTTCCTCATGCGCCATAGCGTGAAGCCGGCGCTCATCAGCATTCCGCCGATCGCGATCGGACGAACAATGTACCTCCACACAACCGTCGCCTGAGCGACCCACTGATGGTCGGTGTCTGTTCCGGAGAAACCAGTTTCAATCGTTGGACCCAGGAAGTAAAGGAATATTGGGACAAAAAGACCCCAGGCAAGAAGACCCCCGGCGAAGTTCAGAGACGCCAGGCGAGGCCCGATGATGTAGCCAACCCCCATATACGCCGGGCTTACTCCGGGCGTCGAGATCAAAATGCCGCCGCTTGCTTGAACGGTTGTTCCCCCTTTGCCAAGTTCCACACCTGCTTTTGTGAACGGCAGGAATTTCTCCCAGCTCGAAGCAAACAACCAGAGCTGCTTACATCCCTGGATGATCGCACCCACGATACCTGCGGCAAGAAGGTACATCGCTCCCGTTCCGCCCGAACGGCCGGCTTTGTGGATCTCCCCGGCGGCGACCGATTCTGGATACGGCAGTTCTACGTCTTCAACCATCACGCGTCGGAGCAGCGTCACGAAGAGAACGCCGATGACACCTCCCACCATCATGATCGCCGTTGCCTCCCAATAGCGCGTTTCGAGATTGTCCCACACGCCTGAGATGATAAATGCAGGGATCGTGAAGATGGCGCCCGCCGCGACGGATTCTCCAATGGATCCAACCGTCCGCGCGATGTTCTCTTCGAGGATCGTCCCCTTCCACAGCCGCAGAAATGCCATGCTCAGAACGGCAGCGGGGTACGTCGCCGCGATTGTCATCCCTGCCTTCAAGCCGAGATAGGCATTGGCTGCGCCGAGGATCACGGACAGCACGAGACCGAGAATGAGAGCTCGGACTGTGAACTCCGTCATGCTCGCGTCCGCAGGAACATACGGCTTGTACTTCAGCGCTTCACCTGTACTTTTGATTTCTGCCATAGCACTCTCCTTGGATTAGTGTGAACGGAACTGTTTCAACGGACAAACAGCGCTTTCGTGATGTACCATGCCATGTAGGGATTTTCTTTGAGACGGCGTGTGGAATAGGCGTACCATTGTTCCCCGTAGGGAACATACACGCGCAGGCGATGCCCGTCCCTGACAATCTCGTTACGTCGCGTCTCCCGTACGCCAAGGAGCATCTGAAATTCGTACTTCGCCCGATCCAAGCCGAGTCTCCGGATGAGCTTCAAGGCCCCATCGATCAAGTAATCATCGTGCGTGGCAATGCCAACATACGAACCTCCCTCCAGTATGATCTGCAGCAGTTTCAGGAAGTTGTTGCGAATCTCCTGCCGCCCCTTGAATGCGATCGCCGGGGATTCGTTGTAGATACCTTTGCAGAGACGGAAATTCGCGCCCTCTTTCACAAGCGCACGTACGTCGGCTTCACTGCGGTGAAGATATGCCTGTATGACAACGCCGGCGTTCACAACACCCTCGCGACGAAGTCGCCGGTAGATCTCAAAGGTGCCTTCCGTCGTGTTCGCATCCTCCATATCAATCCGGATGAAGTTGCCGAGCTTCCGGGCTTCGTCAACGATGGCACGGATGTTCCGGTAGCACAACTCTTTGTCGATTCGCAATCCCAGCTGCGTGGGCTTGATGGACATGTTGGAGTTGAGCTGGTTCTCCTTGATCGCCTGAAGAATCGGGATGATGGTGTCGCGTACTTGGTGCGTCTCGCCGGCATTGTTGATGTCTTCCCCTAGCAGATCCACCGTCGCCATCATAGCTCTAGAATTGATCTCTTTGACAACGCGAACGGCATCCCCCAGGGTCGTCCCAGCGATATACCGTCGAGCCACTTGCCCAACCACGGCTTTCGGGATTACGGGCATCGCTGTAACGACGAGCTTATTAAAAAGGGACATAGTCCGGTTTCTATAAAGAGTGACAGATGCGGAAGGACTGCAGTGAATGATGTGGCGGAAAACGGTTTTCACGCTGCACACCTGTGACGGCGGGGAAAAAGATAGCCAGACATACCAAGAAATGCAACAAAAAAGCCGACAGGAGACCAGGAGACCTGTCAGGTCTTAGAAACCTGACAGGTCTTCGTCTCAGAAGTTGATGATGAATCCCACTTTTGGTTCTACACGCTTCTGCGCTTTGTATCCTGTGACCTGACCAGTCGCTTCGTCTTTCTGTTCGGCGAACGTCCACTGGTACAACATCGAGACGATCAAGTAAGGAAGCGGCTTGTATCCGATTTGCGCGTAGAACAATGAGTTGTTGTCAACTTTGAAAACTGAGCCGACGTTCTTCTTGTCGTAACCGCCGATGAGGAGGATACCTGGCAACGCATTTCCTGTCTCCAATTCGAGATGGATGGTGCCTGCATTCCGCTGACCAACGGGCGATTGATATCCGCCGATGATGTTGAATGTCCCGAGAATGCTCATCATGAGCTCGCCATAATATCCCTCAAACGACTGTGCGTTTCTCAACAATTGCGCTTTGCTCAGGAATCGGGATGTATCAACAATCTGATACCGCTCACGCTCGTACAGAGCGCCGAAATAGGAAGGAAGGAACTGATCACCGACAAATCGTCGTTCGTATTTTGCGCTGATTGCAACAGCTCCCAGGCCGCTGAAATCCACATCAATGCCAACCGCGGCCCCGCCTCCATAATTGATGATCTTTGCATAATCCGCATAGAGTGTAGACCGCAACGAGCTGAGAGATAACAGCGGGACGCCTGCATCAAATCCAACGATCGAAAGCGATCCGCGGCCATCGGCCTTTCGAATTGATCCGACGGCATCACCCCACGTTTTGTTGGCGTCAGCGTGTAGATCGGAGGCGAATGTCAACCCTGTTTCCAGTCCGCCGATGACCGGAATCGCGGCAGCGCTCGTGAATTGGAGCGGCCGGACGTACCCTCGCACCCCAAGCACTCCTGCACCTCCGATATCACTATACATTGACTCGAACCCATACTTCTCGAAATCCGCATCGAGCTCAATGCCGATCTTGCGCAGGTCATAACTGGCGCTATTGCGATACATATACAGAATGTATCCGTGCCCCAGCCGCGTGTAGTCCAATGCACCGGCGCGAACGTAAAACGGATCGTGCTTCACTCCGTACCGCACGTAGCGAATGAGACGCAAGTAATCGTACGTCTCGTTGAAATCCTCTTTGCGGATTTTTCCATCCTCTCCAACGCGGATATTGATGTCCAGACCCACGCCGAGCTTCCCAAACGCAAGCTCCGGCATCAGGTGGAAGAGGTAGTATCGCTTCCCGTCTATAACGGTGACTCCGACGCCTCCAGTGATGGTCTGCTGCTGCCTCAGCATCCCAAGGCGTGACGGCTGTTGCATCGTTGTCTGGGACCGCAGCTCCGTAACGCAGAAAATCAGAACAAGAGCGGTTAGAACAACACGCGACGTCAACTCTCGAAGTTTGAGCATGTTAGATTCCAAAGAAAATTCGGCAGATGAACACTGCTCCCAGCATCCCGAACACATCAGCGATGAGTCCAGCGGGAACAGCGTGACGCGTATTTTTCACTTGCACGGATCCAA
>JBBTCR010000530.1:0-988 GCA_038043105.1 Bacteroidota bacterium | reverse complement strand
AGAATTCCGATGAAGGAATCTGGCCCGTGCACTTTCATCAGTTCGGTCATAATTCCAAGCGAGCCGCTCCCAGAAAGCGGCCGCATCAAAGCCATCGGAAGAGTTTCGGGGGGCATACCGATGACGTTCGTAACCGGAGCAAGGATCGTCGTGAGAACCTCCATCGCACCGCCGGCACGGAAGATACCGATTGCACAGAGCATCGCGACAAGATAGGGGATAATCCTTACGGCAGTATTGAAGCCATCCTTCGCTCCCTCAACAAACACTTCGTAGACCTTGACCTTCTTGAGCGCCCCCCAGCCGAGGAAGGCAAACATCATCAGCGGAATTGCGATGACCGCGATCGCGTTGATCACCGCGCGGAAGAGATCACCCATTCCCCGCCTCCTTTCGCGGCTCAGTCTCGATCTCGAAATCCTTCTTATACCGGGGCAACCGCTGCAACAGCCTCGCTGCGAGGACACCCGCTACTGTTGCACATCCTGCTCCGAAGATCGAAGTTCCGATGATGATACCCGGATTTGCCGATCCCGCCGCTGCCCGGACTGCGATGGCCGTCGCCGGAATAAGGATCAAGCCTCCGGTATTGATAGCCAGAAATGTAACCATTGCATTTGTCGCTGTGCCAACCTTAGGGTTAAGCTTGTTGAGCTCCTCCATTGCTTTTAATCCTAGAGGTGTCGCGGCGTTGCTGAGACCGAGCATATTTGCAGCGATGTTCATGATCATCGCGCCAATGGCAGGATGATCGGCCGGCACGTCCGGAAATAGGCGTTTGGTGATCGGTGCAAGCATCCGAGTGACCACCCGCAACAGCCCCGCTTCTTCCGCGACTTTCATCACACCTAGCCACAGGGCCATGATACCGATGAGTCCAAGCGCAATCGTGACGGCAGTTGAAGCGTAGTCCAGAGCAGCTTGAGTCACTGCTTTGAGCTTCACAAACCGAATAGGCTCAAGCACCATTTGCACGACCGCTGTTCCT
>JBBTCR010000529.1:1784-6725 GCA_038043105.1 Bacteroidota bacterium | reverse complement strand
GGGCAGGTGCGGCCGCCCAAAGAGGGAGAGCGTTTCTTCGCCCTACTACGTGTCGAGGCAGTGAATGATGACCATCCCGACCTTATCCGCGAGCGCATTCTTTTCGACAACCTCACTCCTCTCTATCCGACCAGCCGACTCAAGCTCGAGACAATACCCGGCGAATATGCTATGCGCATTATGGATCTTCTCGCCCCCATTGGCAAAGGGCAGCGTGGCATGATCGTCTCACCGCCGAAGGCGGGAAAGACGATCCTTCTCCAGAAGATCGCGAACAGCATCATTCGCAATCATCCTGAGGTCAAATTGATTGTGCTCCTGATCGATGAGCGCCCCGAAGAGGTGACGGACATGGAACGCACCGTCAGTGCCGAAGTTGTGAGTTCGACGTTCGATGAGCCGCCGGAACGACACGTCCAGGTGTCGGATATGGTGATGGAGAAAGCAAAACGCCTCGTGGAGGCAAAGAGAGATGTCGTCATTCTGCTCGATAGCATCACAAGACTCGCCAGAGCACACAATACGGTCGTACCGCATAGCGGCAAGATTCTCTCCGGCGGTGTGGACGCGAATGCGCTGCATCGACCGAAGAGATTCTTTGGAGCTGCTCGCAACGTCGAAGAAGGGGGAAGCCTCACCGTCATCGCCACGGCTCTCGTCGAGACAGGCAGCAGGATGGACGAGGTCATTTTCGAGGAATTCAAGGGGACAGGCAATATGGAAATCGTTCTCGATCGTAAATTGAGCGATCGGCGCACGTTTCCCGCTATAGATGTGAATCGATCAGGTACACGAAAAGAAGAATTGCTTCAGGATCCAGAGGAACTGAACCGCGTATGGATTTTACGCAAGCTTCTGAGTGACCTCGCGCCGGTTGAGGCGATGGAATTCACTCTGGAGAAGATGAGAGGAACGAAATCCAACAAAGAATTCCTCAAATCTATGAACAGCTAGTGCCCCTCCATCTAAATCTTTTTACAATAAAGGGGCACAGTGCTCGCTCCAACAGCACGAAATCCAAAGGTGACATTCAATCATTTTGCCAGCCCGCTCCGCGTTCTGGCGGGTTGGAGCGGCACTAGCCTCGGACGACCTGTCTGTGTTTAGGACCTTTACAGTGACAGGCTGCATCTACCCTTCCTTTCCATCATTCATTTTGAAAAGTGAATTCTATGGCAAACGACGTTGTGATCGTTAGTGCCTGCCGGACACCTATTGGCTCGTTTATGGGTACGTTGAGCGCTGTTCCTGCTACAAGGTTGGGCGCGCTCGTTGTCGAAGAAGCGATCCGTCGGGCAGGAATCAAGAAAACCGATGTAAACGAAGTCATCATGGGAAACGTGTTGATTGCAGGGGAGGGGCAAGCGCCCGCGCGCCAAGCTGCTCTGTTCGCTGGGTTGCCGGAGTCTGTCGAGTGCATGACGATCAACAAGGTGTGCGGCTCCGGGTTGAAGGCTGTCATGCTCGCGGCCCAAGCCATTCAGCTTGGCGATGCTGACGTCATTGTCGCAGGAGGGATGGAGAGCATGTCCAACACACCCTACCTGTTGGAAAAAGGGCGTGAAGGATATCGCATGGGCCACGGGAAAGTCTACGACTCCATGATCAAGGATGGGTTGTGGGATGTCTACAATGATTATCACATGGGGAACGCGGCCGAGCTCTGTGCAAAGGAATGTGCCATTCCTCGCGAAGCGCAGGACGAGTTTGCAATTCTCAGTTACACACGCGCTCAGGGTGCCTCGAATGAAGGACGCTTCAAAGAAGAAATTGTCCCGGTGACGATCAAGGCTAAGCAGGGCGACACCGTGGTAGAGCAGGACGAGGAACCATTCAAGACCAACTTCGAGAAGATTCCGAAGCTCAAGCCAGCGTTTCAGCCAGATGGGACGGTGACACCGGCAAACGCATCGAAGATCAACGACGGAGCTGCAGCGGTCGTGGTCATGTCTGCAGAGAAGGCGGCATTGCTGGGAGTCAAGCCACTGGCTCGAGTGATTGCGTTTGCTTCGGCCGCGAAGAAACCAGAATGGTTCACGACAGCTCCCGCTGACGTGATAAGCAAGCTGCTCTTGAAGGCGAGAATGAAGATTGAGGAGATCGACCTGTTTGAAGTCAATGAGGCATTTGCGGTTGTTGCGCTGGCAGTGAAGAAAATCGCGGGAATTGATCTCGACAAGCTCAATGTCAATGGAGGAGCGGTTGCGCTGGGACATCCTATCGGAGCCAGTGGGGCTCGAATCCTTGTCACCCTTCTTCATGCGCTGAAGCAACGAAACAAGAAACGCGGAATGGCAGCGATATGTATCGGTGGCGGCGAAGCAAGTGCGATGATCATTGACCGCATCGGCTGACCGCAGCCGGAATACACCACGAGAAAGCGAGAAAGACTATGGGATCCGAACACGTAAAAAACATTGCCGTCGTCGGTGCCGGCACCATGGGCAATGGAATTGCCCATGTGTTTGCACAGTACGGCTTCTCGGTTGTCTTGCATGACATCAAGCAAGAATTCATTGATCGCGGACTCAACACCATAAAGTCAAATCTTGACCGCCAAATAAAAAAGGGGACGGTCACGGAAGATCAGAAAAAGGAAATCCTGAGCCGAATCACGACCAGCCAGGATCTCGAATCGGCATGCAAGAACGCCAACCTCGTGATCGAGGCGGCGACGGAGAACGAGAGCATCAAGAAAGACCTCTTTCGTAAATTCAACATTTGCACCTCGCCAGAAACAATCGTTGCATCCAATACATCCTCGATTTCCATCACAGAGTTGGCCGCCGTGACCTCGAAGCCTGACAAGGTCATCGGCATGCATTTTATGAATCCAGTCCCTGTGATGAAGCTCGTTGAAGTCATTCGCGGGCTTGCCACCTCGGACGAGACCTTTGAAATTGTGAAGTCGGTTTCTGAACGTCTCGAAAAAGTTCCCGTCGAAGTCAGTGACTATCCCGGCTTTGTCTCGAACCGCGTTCTTCTGCCGATGTTGAACGAGGCGATGTATTGTGTCATGGAGGGAGTTGCCGCACCCGAGGCGATCGATACCGTGATGAAGCTTGGCATGAATCATCCGATGGGACCATTGACGCTGGCCGACTTCATCGGGCTTGATGTCTGTCTTTCGATCATGGAGGTTCTACATAAAGGCCTCGGGGATACGAAGTATCGGCCTTGCCCTCTGTTGAAGAAGATGGTGGCTGCTGGCCATCTCGGCAGGAAAACGGGAAAAGGATTCTACACCTACACAGCGAACTAGAGGAGTCACATGAATTTCGAATTCAGCGATACGCATCTCTTGATCCAGCAGACTGCGCGCCAGTTTGCCCAAGAGGAGCTTGCTCCGACTGCCGACGAACGCGATGAGAAAGAAGAGTTCCCGCACGAAGCAGTGAAGAAAATGGGGGAGCTGGGGTTCATGGGGATGATGGTGTCGGAACGATATGGCGGGGCGGGACTTGATACGATTTCATACGTCCTTGCCCTGGAGGAAATCGGGAAAGTCGATGCGGCAGCCTGCGTGATCATGTCCGTCAATAACTCCTTGGTGTGCTGGGGACTCGAGGCCTATGGAACGGAGGAGCAGAAGCAGAAATATCTGATCGATCTGGCGTCGGGGAAGAAGCTGGGCGCGTTTGCTCTCTCTGAGCCCGAGGCAGGAAGTGACGCCACGAATCAGCGCACCACGGCGCAGCGCGATGGGAACCACTATGTGTTAAATGGCACGAAGAACTTCATTACGAACGGCGCGAATGCGGATGTTGTGTTGGTGATGGCGGCGACGGATCGTTCCAAAGGCGCAAAAGGCGTAAGTACATTTATCGTAGAGAAAGGAACGCCCGGATTTTCTGTTGCGAAGAAGGAGAAGAAACTCGGCATCCGGAGCTCAGACACGGTTTCGCTCGCCTTCGAAGATTGTCGTGTCCCGGTCGAGAACAGAATCGGCGAGGAGGGTTTTGGAATTCGCTTTGCGCTGAAGACGCTCGACGGCGGGAGAATCGGAATCGCCGCACAAGCGCTCGCAATAGCAGAGGCGTGCCTGGAAGCTTCGATCAAGTACAGCCACGAGCGAAAGGCGTTCGATCAGCCAATCGCGAATCTCCAGGCAATACAGTTCAAGCTTGCGGAAATGGCTACCAACATTGAGGCGGCACGTTGTCTCACGTTGCATGCTGCTTCGCTCAAGGATCGCAACGAACCGTTTGGTTCGGTGGCTGCCATGGCAAAGCTTTATGCATCGCGTATTGCGGTTCAATGCGCTGTCGAGGCGATCCAGATCCACGGTGGATATGGCTACATCCGTGAGTACAAGGTCGAGCGGTTCCTGCGCGATTCGAAGATCACTGAGATCTATGAGGGCACATCGGAGATTCAGCGGATCGTCATCTCGCGCGCACTCCTGCAGTCATAGGAGGATTCGATCCCTCAAAACCCTGAGGCAATGCGTCAAAGGCTACCCAACAGAAGGCGATCATACGATCGCCTTTTGTGTTTTGTGGAGCCACGTGATCAGGGGCACGGTCGTAAGTCACGGGCGAATCCTCCTCATGTCCAATTCCTCCGATACTCGTTACATTCGAGAAAGCTTGTCGTATCGCACGACAATGGGCTCCTTGTTTTTAGGTGGAAGATTTCTTAACATCGTTGTAAAATAAGCATAGGAGTGCCAAAAAATCACAGGAAAATGCGAATCGCAGCGATCGGTGCAGTTCTCGTCGTTCTGATATCTAGTTCTAACGCAAATCTCGTCCTTAAGAAGAGAATTAACGGCAATATTGCACCGAAGTCGGTCGTGTATTCCGGAAATGGACTCTTCTTCGTTCAGAACATGATGTATCGACACAGCATTACCGTATTCAATCGTGGCTATGAGGTGGTCGCGACCATCTCTGACCAGGTCGACGCATCACTGCTTGGCTCTGCGAAGTACGTTGGCGT
>JBBTCR010000529.1:0-1774 GCA_038043105.1 Bacteroidota bacterium | reverse complement strand
TACAGAGGCGCACCCGTGGAGGCTGCATTTTCGCACAATGGCAAGTACGCTTGGGTAACAAACTACCGGATGTTCGGGAAGGGATTCAAGAAACCCGGTAATGATACGTGTGGAACAGTGGGAGGTTTTGATCACAGCTTCGTCTATCGAGTGGATGCTGAGGGATTCAAGATCGTGCGCGCAATCCCTGTCGGCTCCGTCCCAAAATACGTTGCAACATCCCCCGATAACAAGTGGGTGCTCGTCGCCAACTGGTGCAGCGGTGACGTGAGCATTATTGATATCGAAAAGGAAAAAGAGGTCAAGCGCATACGACTTGGCAGATACCCGAGAGGAATGGTTTTCGATAGTTCTTCTATGAGAGCTTACGTTGCCCTCTTGGGCTTGTATGATATCGCTGTCATTCATCTGCAAGATTTCTCCGTTAGTTGGTTGAAGAATATTGGAAGATCCCCCAGACACCTGGCGATTGATCACAAGAACCAGTACTTATTCGCTTCTCTGAACGGCGAAGGAGCGTTCGCGAAAGTCAACCTCTCGACAGGGAAGCTGGTCCGGAAAGTCAAAACCGGAGATAGACCTCGCAGCCTCGCGTTATCAACCGACGGCCGATATGCCTATGTGGTGAACTACTTATCGGATACCGTTACGAAGGTTGACTGTGAGGAAATGAAGGTAGTGGAGACAGTCAAGACTGATCACCATCCCATCGGCATTACATATGATCCAGAGATGAAGCAAATTTGGGTCGCGTGTTATTCAGGAAGCATTCTCGTCTTTCAAGACAAATAAGAGAAACAATATCGCACAAAGGACAAACGATGAATCGTACAGTCGTCATTGTGTTGTCGGTTGTGGGAGCGTCGCTGCTCATCGGACTTCTTTTCGTGGGGTGGGGGATCTCCGTCTACAACAAGATTGTCACAGCGGATGAGGGCGTAAAATCGGCCTGGAGCCAGGTTGAGAACCAATATCAACGGCGGTACGACCTCATTCCGAATTTGATTGAAACTGTCAAGGGATTTGCGAAACAGGAGCGTGAGGTGCTGGAAAACGTCACTGCTGCTCGCGCTCGGGTTGGTCAATTGACCGTCACGCCTGAAATCCTCAACGATCCGCAGGCATTTGAGAAGTTCCAGCAGGCGCAGGACGGCCTGAGCTCGGCACTGTCGCGCCTTTTGGTCGTAACGGAAAACTATCCTACGTTGCGTTCAAACGAGAACTTCCTTGCTCTCCAATCACAACTGGAAGGAACCGAGAATCGGATATCCGTGGAGCGGCGGCGATTCAACGAAACCGTTCAGTCTTATAATACGATGATCCGTCGTTTCCCGGCTTCGTTCGTTTCTTCGACGACCGGTTTCAAAGAGAAAGCATACTTCACTGCAACCGCGGGCGCTGAACAGCCCCCCAAGGTCAAGTTCTAGAGGAATGAAATGAACAACGTGCGAATCCTGGTTGTCCTTCTGCTGATCCTGATAAGCGTTGCTGTGGTTCACGGCCAACTGGAAGTCCCGGCTCTCGAGCAACGGGTGACGGACTTCACAAACTCCCTGACGTTTAGCGAATGGCGGACGCTCGAGTCGCGGCTTCAACGATTTGAAGACTCGACGTCAACTCAGATCGCGATTCTCTTGATCAAGTCACTTCAAGGAGAATCTATCGAAGAGTTCGCGATCCGTGTATTCGAAAAGAACAAGATTGGACAAAAGGGGAAGGACAACGGAGTCCTGATCGTTGTTGCAAAGGATGACCGACTCGTGCGTATTGATGT
>JBBTCR010000528.1:1065-1577 GCA_038043105.1 Bacteroidota bacterium | reverse complement strand
TCTCGACGTTCAGCGCTGTGGTGGGTTATGCACAAGACTATGCTCTCCGACTGATCCCGCACGAGGCCACCGAGCAGTCACAATTCGTTGGCGCCGTGCTGAAACATCATCCTCACGCGGCATCGGTGCTCCTAGTGATCGGACCGGAGGGCGGCTTCACGGAGCGTGAGCTCACGGCGGCGACAAAGAATGGATTCATTCCGATTTCGTTGGGGCCAAGAAGACTGAGATCTGAGACGGCAGCCCTCTCGGCAACCAGTTGGGTTGTTGGAGGATGGTAGGAAATAATGAAAAAATAAAAAATGAAAAAGTAAAAATGAGAAAGAAGATAGGAAAAAGGAGAAGGAAGGATGTGGGAGGTGAGAAGGGAGATGTGAGAAGTGGGAAGTGGGAAGTAGGCAGAAGACAGAATTCAGGAGACAGAATGCAGAATACAACAGACGAAAGAAATTGGAACCTTGAACTTGAAACTCTAAACTTTAGTATTGGAGGTTTTCATGAATAATGAAGGA
>JBBTCR010000528.1:0-1055 GCA_038043105.1 Bacteroidota bacterium | reverse complement strand
CTACTTCGGTAAGTGCTACTTTATTCATAGATCTTGAAACTCAAAACTTGAAACTTTGGACTTGAAACTTGCTTCCCCAACCACCCCTCGATTAACCTGTGCGATCAGCCTATCGATTGGTTCACCAGCAGAAGTGCCTCCGCAGCCAGTTGTTCGACCTTCCTAGAAATCCCTTTCGTCTCTTCAGTCGTTTGCCGAACAAACGGCTCGTCGTTTAGCGATGCGAGGTTAATCCGAACGTTAAGCGCGGCTCCTCCGCATGCCGACTGAAGCATCAAGGCAGCAACACCGGCGTCAGAAGCAGACTTCTTATTCCCTTTCTCTGCAACGATTTTCGTCAACGCCAGTGCACGTGCGCAAAGGCCCATTACGCTGAGCGGTACGAGGGTCGCACGCTTTGTCGCCTCCTGAATTGCTGAGTCGCGTTGGCGCTGCTCGTCTTCAGTGTTCTTTAGCATCGCAAAGGCAGCCATCACACTGTTGAACGCTTCGGTGTCTTTGTCAATCAGCTCAGTCAATTCTTGCCGAAGCTTCTCCGATTGCCCCAAGACAGATTGAATTTCCTCCTGAACATCGGCGTATTTCTTCTTGCCGATCGTCAAGTTGCACACCATCGAGGTAAGGGCGGAACCGATCGCTCCCGCCAGAGCGGCAACGCTTCCGCCTCCGGGAGCCGGCGAGTTCGATGCAAGTTCCTCAAGAAACTGCATAAGGGTACGAGAAGTGAGCATGGTGTCTCCGTGATGAATTACAGCATGTATTCGATGATCTTTTTCTTTGGCTCGAATGGTTCAAGCTGGCTCAGTCCCAAGCGCCTGATCGCCAGCGAGACCAATTCTTCTTCCGGAACCATCCCACTTCGTCCCTCCTCTTCAGCGTAGAACCGCCCGGCCATCAACAGAGCAGCAAGCGGCGTGAGGCCGACGATCTCGCTCCCTGTTGCCTCGACTCCGAGTAAGAGCGCTTGCTTCTTGACCTCTTCAAACGCAACGTGGGGCGTCGTCGTCTCATAGTCAACCAGATTGATGGAGACCTGTGCAATGTTGACCCGTTCG
>JBBTCR010000527.1:0-1522 GCA_038043105.1 Bacteroidota bacterium | reverse complement strand
GGTCGCATCTTCCGTAACAATGCGGTTATGTCCTCAATGGGCATAACTCAGATTGCGGCGATCATGGGACCATGCGTCGCCGGCGGGGCGTATTTGCCGATTATGAGCGATGAAGCGTTGATCGTTGACAAAACGGGGAGCGTGTTCCTTGCCGGATCACATCTCGTGAAAGCAGCAATTGGGGAGGAGATCGACAACGAGGCACTTGGCGGCGCCACTGTTCACTGTGAAATCAGCGGTGTGACGGACCATAAGATGAAGAACGATGAAGAGTGCCTTAAGAAGATCCGAAGCATTATCGGAAAGCTTGGAGAACAACCTCGAGCGCGATTCAATCGTGAGACACCCAAACCGCCGAAGTTCTCCGAGAAAGAGATTTACGGGATTGCGCCCGTCGATCGTTCAAAGCGTTTTGATATGTATCAGGTGCTCGCTCGCATTGTTGATGAGAGCGAGCTCGATGAGTACAAAGCTGCCTACGGCAAGACCGTCATCACGGGCTATGCCCGAATCGATGGATGGGCGGTGGGTATCGTTGCGAACCAGAGGTCGGTTGTTAGGACCAACAAGGGTGAAATGCAGGTTGGGGGAGTCATTTACAGTGATAGTGCGGATAAAGCGGCACGCTTCATCATGAATTGTAATCAAAAGCTCATCCCCCTGGTGTTCTTTCAGGATGTCACGGGATTCATGGTTGGGAGCAGAGCGGAGCAAGGCGGCATTTTGAGGGATGGTGCGAAAATGGTCAATGCGGTTGCGAACAGTGTCGTTCCGAAGTTCACGTTCATCGTCGGAAACAGCTACGGCGCGGGCAACTATGCGATGTGCGGAAAGTCGTACGACCCAAGGCTGATCTTTGCCTGGCCCAGTGCTCAGATCGCCGTGATGGGCGGAAAACAGGCCAGCGAGACGCTTCTCAGTATTAAGGTTCAAGCGATGGAAAAAGGGGGCGAGCATATCTCCGGCGAAAAACAGGCCAAATTGCTCAAGGAAACTCAGGATCGTTACGACTCAGAACTTGACCCGCTCTTCGCGGCTGCCAGGCTCTGGGTAGATGGAATTATTGACCCTGTTGAAACTCGCGAGCATATTTCACGTGGTATAGGGATGGCGAGCCACAATCCGGACATTCAGAAGTTCAATCCTGGAGTCATTCAGACCTAGTGCTGGCCGGATGCGGGCTTCGTAGTCGCTGGTAACTTGGATTGTATGGTCGCGATGAGAGTCACGCTCTTAGCTGTTGTTTTCCTGGTGGTTCTTCGCTTTGGCGCGCTCGCGCAGTGCGATGGCAAACCCGGACCCGACGGTCTTTCCTGGAACTTCGATGAAAGCGACAGATCGGGTTTCTCGTTGTTCCGAGCACTGGGGGATGTGTTCACACCCGAGCTGATTCGAGACACCCGCCAAATTCGTGCCTACGTTCGCGACGACCGATTTAGAATCTTGATGAAACGGTGCGGCGACATGCGCGCTGTTGACGCCA
The DNA here is from genome assembly GCA_038043105.1 of Bacteroidota bacterium. Lineage (GTDB taxonomy): Bacteria > Bacteroidota > Ignavibacteria > UBA10030 > UBA10030 > VGWB01. The sequence goes on along the minus strand of JBBTCR010000527.1, from coordinate 39 downwards.
TCTATCTGAAAGCGTTGAAGATTGCCGACTACAACATTG
>JBBTCR010000526.1:0-6080 GCA_038043105.1 Bacteroidota bacterium | reverse complement strand
TCGGAGCGGGCTTGCTCACCGGCATGGTTGATGGCCGGGACGTATCCATCAATCTCAACCCGGGCTGGGTAGATAACAACGTCGTTCTGCAAGGCACCTTCGAAAACGATCGATTAAGAGGAAGGTGGAGTTGGATAACCTTTGCGGGCCCAACGAGTGAAGGGACGTTCGACGCGACGAAGATCCTCTGAAGCGGTCCGTAAAACGGTCATGATCAGGGTAGCTTCATAAGCTACCTTTTTGTTTCCCGAACATATTCATTCACACTACCAAGATGAAAGAGCTCCCGAAAGCATACAATCCGAGAGACGTTGAAGACAAGTGGTACCAGTATTGGGAGTCGAACAACTTCTTCCACGCCACCGTCGATAAGCGAAAAACTCCGTACACCATCGTCATCCCTCCTCCCAACATCACCGGAAGCCTGACGATGGGTCATGTTCTCAACAATACTATCCAGGACATTCTGATTCGTTGGAGGCGCATGCAGGGGTACGAGGCTTGTTGGATTCCAGGCACCGACCACGCCGGGATTGCAACGCAGAGCGCAGTCGAGAAGGCGCTTGAGAAGGAGGGCCTCAAGCGGCACGATCTCGGGCGCGAGAAGTTCGTTGAACGCGTGTGGCAGTGGAAGGAGCAGTACGGAGGGACGATTATCAAGCAGTTGCGAAAGCTCGGCGCCTCGTGCGATTGGCAGCGAGAGCGGTTCACGCTAGATGAAGGGCTTTCGGAAGCGGTGAAAGAAGTGTTCGTAAGGATGTTTGAGAAGGGGCTGATCTATCGTGGAAAATACATCGTCAACTGGTGCACGTTTCATCAGACGGCGCTGAGCGACGACGAAGTTGACTACGTAGAGACAAACGGAAATCTCTGGCATTTCAAGTATCCGATTGAAGGAACGGACGAATTCGTCATCGTCGCAACGACGCGTCCCGAAACGATGCTCGGTGATACGGCGGTGGCCGTCAATCCCCGCGACGAGCGGTACAGACATCTCGTCGGGAAGAATGCAATCCTCCCCCTCGTTGGCCGAAAGCTGCCCATCATCGCCGACGACTATGTGGACGAGACGTTCGGGAGCGGGATGGTGAAGGTGACGCCGGCACATGATCCAAACGATTTCCTGATGGGTCAGCGTCATCATCTCGAGCAGGTCAACATTTTCGATGAGAAGGGCTATCTGAATACATCCGTCCCGAAACAGTATGTCGGGATTGAGCGGTTCGCATGTCGAAAGCAGGTTGTGAAAGATCTTGAAGCGCAGGGATATCTCCTGAAGGTTGAGCCTCATACTCACAACATAGGACGATGCTACCGATGCCACACGATCATTGAACCGTACCTTTCGGATCAATGGTTTGTCCGCATGAAGCCTCTCGCCGAACCGGCGCTGAGAGTGGTGCAGGAAGGAAAGATTCGCTTCCATCCCGAGCGCTGGGAAAAAGTGTACGAGCACTGGATGAACAACATCCGAGATTGGTGCATCTCGCGACAGATCTGGTGGGGGCATCGCATACCGGTGTATTATGCGTCCGATGGTCAACTTACGGCAGCGCGTGACGAGCATGAAGCGCGCACGAAGCTCGGCCTCGATCCCGGCGCACCGATCCGTCAGGACGATGACGTACTCGACACGTGGTTCTCATCCTGGCTCTGGCCGTTCTCGATTCTCGGATGGCCGCGCGACAGCAAAGACCTTCGCTACTTCAACCCAACCGATACACTCGTGACCGGTCCGGACATCATCTTCTTCTGGGTGGCGCGTATGATCATGGCTAACATGGAGTTCCTCAACGGTGAGCCTCGTTTCGATGGCAAACCGAGAACGAAGGATGAGGAGCTCGTGCCGTTCCGCGATGTCTATTTCACGAGTATGATCCGGGACTTGCAGGGACGGAAGATGAGCAAGTCCCTCGGCAATTCACCCGACCCTCTCGATGTGATCGAAGAGTACGGGGCAGATGCACTCCGCTTCACGGTGGCCTTTCTCTCTCCGCTTGGTCAAGACGTGCTCTTCTCCTCAGACAAGTGTGAGATCGGCCGCAACTTCGCGAACAAGATTTGGAACGCGGGCCGATTCTTGTTGATGAACAAGACGGAGCTTGAGGGGAGCGTGCACGATGAAGAGATCGAACACGTGCCAGAAGAACATCTGGATCTGGCCGATCGATGGATTCTGTCGAGACTCCATCACGCCGTCAGGGACTTCAATGCAGCGCTCGGCGAATTTCATCTCAATGAATCGAGCAAGATCCTGTATGATTTCATCTGGCACAACTTCTGCGATTGGTATGTCGAGCTTGTGAAGACCCGGTTCTACGGGGACGAACCGGTCGATGTGAAACGTGTTGTGTTGAGGCGGGCGCTCTGGATTTTCGACCGGGCGCTGCGACTATTGCACCCGATGATGCCGTTTGTCACCGAGGAACTCTGGCAGCATCTGGCGGACCGCAAGGGGAAAACGATCATGCGCGCTCCGTTCCCGACCGTCGATCAACGCTGGATCGATCAGAAAACCGAAGACGACATGGCGTTCGTCCAAGACGTTATCAACGCGGTGCGCAACATTCGCGGGGAGAACAACATCTCCCCATCGAAGGACATCACTGTGCAGGTCCGCTGTGCTGATACGGCACGTGCAGCTATTGTCAATACCTATGGGAGCTATCTGAAAAAGCTCGGGCGGGTTTCAGCAATCGAGACGCTCACGACCTCGGTAAAACCGAAGCTGGCATCGAGTGCGGTCGTCAATGGCACCGAGATTTTTGTCCCGCTCGAAGGATTGATTGATCTCGACGCTGAACGGAGCCGCCTCGAGAAAGAAATCGCTCGTCTCCAGCAAGTCCTTGAGGGTATCGAGCGCAAGCTCGGTAATGCCTCATTCGTCGAACGGGCACCGAAAGAAGTTGTCGAGCGGGAACGGGAGAAACAGGCAAGCTTTAAGACAAACATCGAGAAGCTTAAGGCCAACCTGGTGCAGCTCTCGTCGTGATCAACAGTCTACTGTTTGGAGTTCACGGTTCACTGTTTACGGTTCACGGCTTACCGTTCACTTTTCGCCTTTCACTTTTCACCCAATAGCTTTCTCCTAGCCAATATGGTTCCTCAAACTTCTTTCTATCTTGGAGAGCTTCGCTGCAAGACAACTCACGGTCCGAGCAAGGTCGAGCTCATCACGGATGCTCCAACGGACAATTTCGGGCGCGGAGAGAGCTTCTCACCGACCGATCTCGTCGTCACTGCGCTTGCAACCTGTAAGTTGACAACGATGGGCATCGCCGCCAGTCGCGATGGCGTTAGGCTCGACGGAACAAAGACCTACGCCGAAAAACATATGAGCGACACCGCGCCACGGCGGATCGTGAAGATCGTCGTGAAGATCGATTTTGCGCCCGGCATCCCACACGACTACCGACCCAAGCTGGAGAATACAGCACGGACGTGTCCCGTGGCAAAAAGCATTCATCCTGATATCATCGTCGACGTGACGTTTTCGTATCCTGACTGAACCTTCCCCCTTCGTTTGAAGGGGCACACCTCAGGTGCACTCTGGGCGAGACGTTGAAGTATGTTGCACCCCATCAGACATCCATATGACCATGCCGCCAGCACCGTCCGATCCCCGACTCAACATCAGGCCAGCCACAATACAAGATGTGCCGATGATCCTGAGCTTCATTAAGGAGCTTGCCGGTTACGAGCGACTCGCGCACGAAGTTGTCGCAACCGAAGGAATTCTTCAGGAGACGCTGTTCGGCGAGCGCCCGTATGCAGAAGTGGTGATTGCCTATTATGATGATCAGCCGGTCGGCTACGCACTTTTTTTCCATTCATTCTCAACGTTCTTTGGACGACCGGGGATTTATCTGGAAGATGTGTATGTCCGTTCTGCGAAGCGGGGGAAAGGAATTGGGAAGGCATTGCTAATCTATCTTGCACAACTCGCTAAGGAGCGCAAGTGCGGAAGACTCGAATGGGCCGTACTCAATTGGAACGAGCCTTCGATTCGGTTTTACGAATCACTCGGCGCGGTGGCGATGAACGAGTGGACAGTGTATCGTCTCACTGGTGCATCGCTTGAACGATTGGCTGAAGAGAAGCTGAGCCTGTGAGACTGCTCTGCGTCTAGAATGCACACGCTTGTATTTTGTTCTGAATTTGGGTAGACTTTCTTCTGGACGCCAACTTTATGAGAAAGGACTTTGCTCGATGACAAAGCTGTTGGAAAAGGCGGTGGCAGTAATAGCGAGCCTTCCAGAACAAGAGCAAGATGCTCTCGCCTCGTTGATTCTCGAGGAGCTTGCGTCTGAGGAAAACTGGTCACGCGCTTTTTCTCAATCGAACGAAAGTCTCGAACGGTTGGCAAACGAAGCGCTGGCCGAATACAGGGCAGGAAAGACCAAGCCGCTCGGTTTCTAGTGCCGTTCCAACCCGCCAGAACGCTGAGCGGGCTGGCAAAATGATTGAATGCTTGTAATTGGTTTCATGCAGTTGGAACGAGCACTGTGCCTCTTTACTCGTATGAAGATTCAGTTGTAGAGGCACTAGCCCCACGATGAATTCCCATACAACGAAGCGCTTCCGCGAAGCGTTTGGGCAACTCCCTGACGATGTCCGCGAAAGAGCACGAAAAACCTTTCAAGTCTGGCAGGCCAATCCGAACCATCCGGCTCTTAAATTCAAACAGATTTACTCCGAAAAACCCATCTATTCAGTCCGCATAGGCTTAGGATGGAGAGCACTTGGCGTCAAGGAGCAAGATACAGTGATTTGGTTCTGGATTGGCTCTCACTCAGATCATGAGAGAATGATCTCTCAGCTTTAGTAGTTCGCGCTGTAGCAGGGCTTGGCAACTACCAAGAGATATATCGCCCACCTCGATCTCGATTGCTTTTACGTCTCTGTCGAGCGCATCAAGGATCCGTCGCTCAATGGAAAGCCGGTCATCGTTGGCGGATCGCCGACCGGTCGAGGCGTAGTGGCGTCTGCATCATACGAGGCCCGAGGGTACGGCATCCGTTCAGCCATGCCCACCTCCCAGGCATTGCGATTATGCCCCGACGCGATTGTTATCCGCAGCCATTTCGGCGCATACACGAATTATTCAAACAAGCTCTATAGGCGCATTCTCGAGCTGGCACCTGTCGTCGAGCGCGCCTCCATCGATGAAATGTATCTCGATCTCACCGGTTGCGAGGTGCTCTACGGCAACGATTTGCCGGGATTCATCAAGAAGCTCCAGAAGATTGTCTGGAGGGAATTCTACCTTCCGTGCACGATATCCCTCGCGTCAAACAAATCGGTTGCAAAGATCGCTGCAGGCACTGTGAAGCCTGCGGGCGTCATCTATGTTCCTCACGGAACGGAGAAGGAATTCCTTGCCCCGCTTCCCATCGACGTCATCCCCGGCGTTGGGAAAAAGACAAGCGAGATCCTGAGGCGGAAAGGGTTCAAGCTTGTCGGCGACCTGCAAGCGGTCTCTCAGAAGCAGGTTGTCAACATCCTCGGCAAGTACGGGCTTTGGATCCACGATGTGGCGAACGGTCTGGGATCGGAACACCTCACGACCGAGCACGCTCGCAAGAGCATCGGGAACGAAGAAACCTTTTCGCACGACATCGCTGACCGAGAGGAGCTGGGAAAAATTCTCTTCTCTCTCGTCGAAGGCGTCTGTTCCTCCCTCCGCTACCGACATCTCAAGGCGCGGACCTTCACACTGAAATTGCGCTATTCCGATTTTCAAACGATCACGCGCGCAGAGACGATCCCCCCAACACACGATGACGTGACTGTTTTCGAAACCGTGAACCAGCTTCTCAACACTGCTTACATCCGCCGTCTCGCCGTCAGATTGCTGGGCGTGAGAGCCTCTCACCTCGTTGACCTGACGCAGCTCGAGCTTGAGTTGTTCCCGGACGACCAAAAACGCTCCCGCATGCTCGAAGCGATTGACAAAATCCGGAAGAAATTTGGAGATGATGTGATTCACGTCGGTAAGGTGTAGTGGTCTTCTCCTTTTAGCGCCATTCCAACCCGCCAGTCCCGCTCAAATAAAATCCGAAAAGCGGGATGCCGTACAG
>JBBTCR010000525.1:0-4212 GCA_038043105.1 Bacteroidota bacterium | reverse complement strand
TGGGGACTGCTGGAAAAAGCTTGCTGAGCTCGCCTTTCAGCGGCACTTCATCCCAATCGATGAAGTTCGGTGGAGCTTTCACAACACCCCGATCATCAACGACGCCCGGTGCGCCGACGCCTATCCCTTTGACGTTCGCGCCGTCTGTGTGTTCCAACGCGTCGCGTACGGAAGCAATGATTTGTTTGAGAACCGTTGAGGGACCCTCATCAGCGTATGTGGGGAACTTGTTTTGATAGAGGATTGATCCGCCGGTTGAGACGATGCCAGCTTTGATGCTTGTGCCGCCAAGGTCAACGCCGATGACGACGTTCGATTCTGTTGATGCCATAGCGGCTGCAAACTAAGAAAAAATCGAGTGGAAATAAACCCTAAAAAGTTGTGGCACCTCTCACGCGGCTGACCACAAACAAAAAAGGGTATTTGCAGAAAGAGGAAGGGAGAGTAGGCAGTAAGCAGAATAGAGTATGCAGATGGCAGATTGCAGTAAGGAGCAGGCAGACTACAGTAGCCAGACTGCGAATGACAGACAGGGAGGGATATAGGAAAAGATGGGAGTAGAAAGTAGGAAGAGGTAAGCTATTGGCAGCAAGAAATGGGGAATGAGGAGTAGTGAGACTGCAGTATGCAGAAGGCAGATAACAGACTGCGGATTGCGGAGTGCAGAATGCGGATTGGAGAAGAGACGGCGCGGATAGGAGACTACCGCTACTTCAGCAGCAGCATCGCCTTGCGAGCGATCTGGCGGTTGTCCCGTTGTTCGGTTCCGCTTTTACCGTTTTGTGGTATCCCGTACAGCGGGACCAGAATCCCGCTGAGTGAGCGGAATCTTCCGTCCCGAACTTCTTCGTTCGGGACGAGAATGCTCGTTCCGCCACAAAGGCGGAACGGCACAAAGAGCGGGAGATCCCGTAAAGCGGGACAGGTGGGCCTCTGGCGCAAAAGAACACTGAACCATCGTTGCTATCGCAACGACCAGGGGGAAGACTTTTCTCTTGTTGAGCGTTTCTCCGCGAAACCCCGCATGCTTCTTGCGGGGTTGAGCGCTTTGTGCGAAATCCGGCCCGCTTTTTGGCGGATCGAAGATCCCACTCGCTTTTGGTGGCACCGAAGACCCCGCCGATGTTTGTGGGGACTCTGACCTTTTGTAAAGTGTTAATTGCAGTTGCCACATCTTTAATGTAGATCTATAAGCGATGCCGCCAAACATTGTTGGCAGATGTTCCAGCTGAACCGTTTCCCATCGACAACCTGGCTGACCGGGTTGCCGGTCTACTTGAAATCTCCTTTCCAGATCCAGCCGTGAAGCATTCCCTTGTCACCAATTCGGACCGTGATCCCGCTCTTGCCGTCGGGAGTGACACCGTTGAACTCGAGTGTATCCGCCGAGATGACGGTGGCCGTGTACTTGCCGTTTGCATTGGAAGCCACCTTTTCGGGGATGACATATCCGACATACGAGCCTTCGCCGCCGCTCATCGACTTGGGTCTGATGCGGTATTGATAAGCATGAGCCGCAAGATTGTTCATATCATTGACCATGAAATCTCTTGGCGAATACTTGGTTTTGTTCGATTTCGCCTTCTCAACACAAGCTTTCCATCGCGGATCCGCACGCAAGGTCGTAAGGTCCGAATCCTGTTGCATATGGTCTACATTGTTCCATCCGCTTTCGACGGATTGCTTCAGGTAGTAGAAAGCAGAATCCTTGGAGCCAGATAGTGCAAAGCTGCAGGCCGCATTATAGAAAACCGTCGAGCCTTTTGCTCCCGCTGCAATCGCTTTTGCATACAGACCGGCACTTTCTGCATACTTCCCTTGCGCATAGGCAGTATCGCCTTGGATGATCAAGGCTTTTGTGTCCTGCGCCTGCGCATTCGCAATCAGAAGGAGGCAGGCAAGGATCGTGAAAGCTGTGCGGACAATCATGGTTGTTCCTTTCAATTGTTTTTGTTTTGGTTGAATTAAGTCCAACCTAGCATACTCAGTGAGCATCGGTTTCCTCTTCCGCAGAAGATCCCCAGACGTGAGTTGATAGGAAAGCCTCCGCTAGTACCGGCAAAGATGCTAGATCGCAAAGTGGCAACTGCAATTAGCGTTCAGGCAAGCCGCAGTGCCGTTGTCCCGAGGCGACGACAGTCCATCGGGATGAGCAGCGGCATGGAGCGGGCTCTTCACATTTTGCCAATCTTAGTTTCTCCTTCGCCTATACAAGAGAGCGAGCGCTTGCCTCGCCCGTTCTGTCGGGGCCGGCCCCGGACTCTTCTTTCGGGGGCTGCCCCGTGCTCTTCGCGGGGCTTGCCGTCTATCAGGCGCAGCAGCGGAAGGTCAGAGTAGGCTGGTGAATTCTTCGGTGGTCAGATTGACTTGGCGAATGATCGCACGGAGAGTCCCCCGATCGAGTTCTTTGTGATCAGGAACGACAACTTGCGCAAAGGGATCGTTCCGTCGAAGGATCATGTGGCTTCCTTCTTGACGCCGAAGGACGAAACCAGCCTTTTCAAGAGCCTTCGCACATTCCCGTCCCGAGATTCGAGGGAGCTTGCTCATACGGCTAGGAGGAGAGCCTCGAAGCGTTCCGGAGGTACCGGGAGATGATCCTCCTGAAGGGCTGAAACATAACCGTTGATTGCTTCACGAATGTTGGCAATGGCTTGCTCCCTGGTGTTGCCTTGGCTAACGCAACCCGGAAGACTGGGACATTCGGCAATCCAGTACCCATCCTCGCCAGGGTAGATGATGACTTGACGCATGTAAGATCCCTCCAGATAGTACTTTGAATTTACGGGTACTGGGCAGAATAGTCAACTGCTCGAGCCGCCGTTGCGGCCCGCCACGTCTGAATGATTCATTTCTCGTGGCGGGACGCAATGGAGCGAGCTCTATTCATGAAGCCAATCCTTGAACCTCCCTCGCCTATACAGAGAGCGAGCGCCCGCCCGACCGAACAGCGCCGAGCTTTGGCTCGGTCGTTCGGGCGGGTCGGTTTGCCGATTGTTATGTGCCGAGCAGCGAGATATCTCCGCGTCTCCAGCCTCAAGTTTCCGAGTCACGGAACACAAGCCCCACAGAAGTCAAGTGGTGTCAACTGGCCGGCTTGATAGTCGATTGGCCTCCATCTATCAGCCTCGCGGATACCACAGGCCGTGGCTTTCCGTCATTTGGTCGGAGGTGTCAACTTGAACCCAAGCTGCTGTAGAAGATAAAGTCTATCATACTCCAAGCGCTCTTCTGCGAGCTTGCCGTTCACGAAGCGGCTCAGGCTCAATCCACTAACCTTGAATGACTTTCCAGTCGGGGGAAAATCCCCGGGGACAGTGTTCGTGCCGGTTATGGTCCAACGCGTCACCGCGTGATTCCCTACATAGAGTTCCTCCTCGACGGTCACTTTGAAGTCTGGATACATCGTTCGCGTGCCTGCGATGAATCGCTTCAGGGAGTCTAACCCTCTGTACGCACTTGTCATCCCAACATAGGCCGCGACTTGCGGATCGCAGATTGCGTTGAGGGTATCGAGATTTCCCTTGTTCCAGGCGTGAACGTAGGTATCCTCCACGGGCTTGAGTTTTGCAGTCGCTTCTCGTACTGGGTCAGGGGGTTGGCACCCGATCACGAGACCGGCACTGACAAGAAGAATTAGGAACACGATTGGCTTCATGGTTAGTCCTCCTACGATGATGTTGATTGCCTCGCTGTTTGCGAAGCTGCGTTACACATAACATTTACATTATGAAAAGGCCCGTGCCCTGCTTGTGCACGGCACGAGGTCTCGTCCGCCTCGGCGGACGGACAACCTCGCATAGTATCATGCGGTGGTCGTTCCTGAGCAATCACTGCAACAATATATGGAGGTTGCCATGTCCGCCTACGATTTCGAGACCAGCCCGCTGCCCCCCCGACTGAACGACGAGTCGTTCGGGCGGGCGCGGTCTGGCGGGTCGGTCTCCATCCCCACAAGGAGTACTCAATTCCGGCGTGATTGCGATATGCGTGCGCTGCCCGCCTGAACGCCGCCCGCTCGAACGACGGAGTCGGGCGAGTAGGCGGGCAGGCCGATCAAACATCTGGGACGTGCTGATGACAAGTGCTGATGCTAGAGCCCGGTAAAGCCTGTGCTGAGCGATCTCGCTCGTTCTGCGAGCGGGAGAGTCGAAGGATGTTTGGGACCAGTCCGAATGCTTCAGGCAATCGGGAGCCCTCGCTCAGGGATGT
>JBBTCR010000524.1:5944-7050 GCA_038043105.1 Bacteroidota bacterium | reverse complement strand
AAGCGGCAGCTCGTGAGGCTGCTCGGCTGAAAGCAGAGACCGAAGCCAAGCGCGTCGCTGAAGAAGAAGCTCGTGAAGAATTACGGCTCAAGGCCGAAGCCGAAGCCCAGCGGTTGGCTGAAGAGCAGCGTCTGGTAGAGGAAAAGGCGAAAGCGGAAGCGCAGAAGCAGCGTTTGGCGGCAGAAGAAACGCGCCAGGAAGTCGAGGCCAAACAGGCCGCCAGCCAGGGAGACACAAACACGCTGGACGAACTCTGCCAGACATGTCCAACCAATCGCAAACTGGAGAAACTGCGCGTCCAGGCCAAGCGAAAGAAGAATGAGATAATTAAAAAAGCCGCTCGGGCGGCGGAAGAACGCAACGTCGAGGAGATACTTCGCCTGAAGACTGCGTTTCCAGCCATTGGTGAATTGGAAAGCTTGCTTCTTCAAGCTGCTTTAGAGAAGGCTGCACTGGCCGCGGACCAGGCCCAACCGGAAGTGATTGAGGAGTTGCAGGCTTTGTGCGACGTCGAAAAGCTTCAGGCCTGGTTTGAAAAGGCAAGACACCATAAAAACAAAGTTTTGGAGGATGCCCAAAAAGCGGCGCAAGAAGGCCAAGTGCGCGTGGTTTGGGACTTGATTCGGGGCTACCCGGCCATCCAGGAGTTGAAGGCTTTGCTTGTCGTGGCTAAGCAAGTTGCCAGACGAGAAATAGGCCGGAAAGCGCAGATTTGGCTTAAGAAATACAGGTGGCGTTTGTTGGGTCTTGCATTCATGTTGGCCATCGGGGCCGGGACAGCAGTCACCCTCTGGATACTTGGGAATCGAGGAAGTATAGAAGTGGTGACCGATCCGCCAGGATTCCAAGTGCTTCTTGACAAGAAAATAACTTCCCGAAGAACCCCTGCCACATTTTGGCTGAAACCCGGTGTGACTCACGAGATTGGAGTCGGCTCGGATGGCTGGTCAACCAACATACCGATAGTTTTAAAGCGAGGCGAGCGAACGAAGGTTAGAATCACGATTCCCCGAGGCGTAGTCTCAGTAACGACAGTTCCCTCTGGCGCCACCATTTTGACCAACGGCGTGGTGACCGGGCAAAGAACTCCGGCAACGCTGGAATTG
>JBBTCR010000524.1:0-5844 GCA_038043105.1 Bacteroidota bacterium | reverse complement strand
GCGCAACGATTTCCGTTAACGGCAGGACCAACGAACACAAAACCCCATGGACGTTTGAGGTCGAGCCAAACGCGCCCCAGACCATCTCGGTTTCTCTCCCCGACTACTACCCGGCCACTAACACGGTCACTCTGGGACCGAATGGACAAACCAATCTCGCTTTCACGCTAATGCCACGGCCAGCTCGTGTCTCGGTTTCGACCTTTCCGACTGGCGCAACGATTTCCGTTAACGGCAGGACCAACGAACACAAAACCCCATGGACGTTCGAGGTCGAGCCAAACGCGCCCCAGACCATCTCGGTTTCTCTCCCTGATTATCAACCGACAAACAAGACGGTCACATTGAGACCGAACGGACAAACCAATCTCACTTTCACGCTAACACCACCGCCAGCTCGTGTCTCGATTTCGACCGATCCGCCTGGCGCCATCATTTTGACCAACGGCGTGGTGACCGGGCAAAGAACTCCGGCAACGCTGGAATTGCAGCCAAACGTGCCTCACATAATCTCAGTCTCTCTCCCTGACTACTACCCGGCCACTAACACGGTCACTCTGGGACCGAATGGACAAACCAATCTCGCTTTCACGCTAATGCCACGGCCAGCTCGTGTCTCGGTTTCGACCTTTCCGACTGGCGCAACGATTTCCGTTAACGGCAGGACCAACGAACACAAAACCCCATGGACGTTTGAGGTCGAGCCAAACGCGCCCCAGACCATCTCGGTTTCTCTCCCTGGTTATCAATCGACAAACAAGACAGTCATCCTGGGACCGAACACACAGACCAATCTCAGCTTCACTTTGATCCCCGCAGAGAGTCCGCTCAGAATCACCAACAGCGTTGGCATAGTCTTAATTTGGGGCCCCACTTTGCCATTAGCTAATGGGCGCCAAGGAGGCTATGTCGCGATCCACGAATTGACCGGCCAGCAATATACAGAGGTAAGGGCGAACAACCCGAGCGCCGTTCCCGGAACGAATCTTCCCGTGACGAATGTCTCGTTGAATGATGCGATTATTTTTTGTGCGGAACTTACCAGGCGCGAAAAGCCGGCTGGTTGGAAATATACTTTACCCACGGATCGACAATGGGAAGTTTTCGCCGAGGCCCCGGCCGTGGGTGAATATCCCGACTACACGAATGAAGTGAATGAATTGTCCAGAAGAACCACTTTGGCAGGACCTGGCCCAGTTGGCACCAGCAAAACCAACGAGTTCGGTTTATATGATCTTTGGGGAAATGTCTGGGAGATGACCCTGGATACTAATCGCATGGGACGAGACTTCAAGACGCGGGTTCCCAGACCGGTGAAGTATAAAGAGCCCATGAATTCAGCTACCGTCAAAAGCCCTGAAACCGGCGCGCGGCTCATCCTCATACCGGAATAGAAAGAAAGGTCGAATTTGACAATGCTCTCCAGATCGAACGAAACGATGCCGTGTTCCTGTGAAGCAGCGACCAAGAGATGGGTTGATGGAAATACTCAGTGCAGTTGTGACCGAGAATTTTCTGTCGCGGAGATGGAAGGAAACTTCGAACACAGCCCAAGCTGCTTGTGTACAACGAGCGCCCCGCCCTTCCTGCTGTTGCTCATCGCAGGGGTTTGCAGAGTTTCCAGTCCAAGGTTTCGGTGCAAAAGTTTCGGTGCAAAAGTTTCCAGTTGCAGTGGAATCTTGTCTCGTGTAGAAAACTCACATGCTGTCTTCCAAGCAATTGCTGGTTGTGGCGGTTTTATTCCTGTCCTCTATCCTTTGCGTTGTCGCGCTGCAAACGGACAATGCGCGGCAGGGAAACGCCGGTGCGGTCTCCGAAGCAGAACGAAAAGCTGACCCTCTGCAGCAGGCGGCGAAGGAGGCTGCGGCAGCTTCCGAGGCTTACACGAAAGCCAGGATCGATGAACCGGTAAAGGTGGCGCAGGCTAGTAGAACTGCGGACAGGACCAAGGCGGCAGCCAAAGCTGCCGAGAGAGACCGAAAAGATTTGAAGGCCGCTCAGTTCAAAGCGGACCAGGCTCTTCACGAAGCTGCGGTCGCAAAGGGTTTGCTGATTATCGCTGAGGGCAAGAAAGACCGGGGCATACCTGTGACTGACAAAGAGCTGCGAAAGCTGGCTGAAGAACGTCAGCAGACTGAGGCAAGAGTTCGGGCTGTGAAGGCAGCCTTCGACGAAGCGGCGCGCAAAGCGCAGGCGGCCAAAGAGTCGAAGCGCCAAACTGAAGCGCAACCGGCTGCTGCATCCCAGCCGAAAACCCAGTACGAAAAGCTGGACGAGTTGCTCAAGCTCTATCTCAATGACAAGATCGATCCACGGGAATACCACGAGCGCCGGGCGAAGATCATTTCCGAGCCGTAATCCTATAAACGGCAGTTGGAAGCCCTGAAATCGTGATCCTCAGTTCAAATACAACAACTTGCGAATACGCGAGTTGTCACCTAAAAAGTGAACTGCGGAGCAGTTGGATTTTCCGTGATCTCAGCGGGTTCTGTAGGAATCTCGGTTTCAACTGCCGGTTTTAGGGTAATCGGATCAGCGAACTCTCTTTTAGCCACCGCTTGTTCAGCGCGAATGGACGCGAAGATGCGCGAATTTGGCCTTCGCGCTCGCGGTCCTGGCATCTCGAAAGTGGAATTGCTCAATTCCGGCAACATCTAGGGTTTGCGACCTTGGCAACACGGAAGGAATAGGTGCTGGCCAGCTAACCAACTGCCAAGGCGTCTGTTCGTCAAACGCGGTTAAAAACTGAGCACTGCCGAAAAATGAGCCCGTGAGGTGTATTGATTCGCTCCCTGCACACGGCGGATGGTATCATCCAGTTTCAGTTGGAAACCATAGTCAAACCTCACCAGCAGGTTCCTCGAAAGGGCCAAACGCAATCCTCCACCCGCAGAGTAGAGATCAGCGTGCGGGTCGTCGCCCGCAAATAATTTATTAAGTCTGGTGGAACCATAATCGCAGAAGCCAAGGAACTGCAGTTTCATCGGTCCGCGGCCCCCTGTTTTCCATTCCAGAGTTGGAAACAGCAGCTCATTGTTGATGATAAAACCCTGATCACCATTCGCCACTCTTTCGTCATAACCCCGCACAGTCTCGTAACCACCGAGGCCGAGCTGTTCGCTGCCGAGAAGATTCTCGTCGGAAAACTGCCAAACACCTCGGACCGCCCAGCTAAAGTTCTTGTCCACCGGTTTTTCCAGCCATCCGTGTACCACTGGCAGTTTTGTCACTCGCTCGCCGTTAAGGCGGATGTAGTAATAATTCGCCACGGCACCGGGCCGAGTTTTGCTATAATTGATGGTTTTGTTGAAGTCGCTCAGATCACCGGGACTGTAAAAGCCCTGCACACCAGCGCTGGTTGCGCCTAACGGATCCGGCAAGGTTCCGCGATAACCACCCATCCCCTGCAGGACGCTCGTAGGGGTGTCGAAGACGGAGCTGCCGCCAAATTCAATGTTGTTATCCGTGCGTTTGTAATCGAACCCAAGGGACAATTCATGGCCGTATTTTCCAAGCTCCGGCAGTGGGACTGAATATCTGGCACTAGCCTGGTAGCTTTGTCCCTGCTGTTCGAACTCAGGGAGTTTGATCGCCGCCAAATTAGCCTTCATATCCGCGTAATAGCCAAAAAGAGTCAGGGTATGCCGCCACGGCAATGGGGCCACATAACTGGCCGAATGCGCCTTCAGAAACTTATGATCCAAGTCCGTGGCAAACTGGTAATTCAATTGATGGTCCAAACCCAGCACGTTGCCCCAATTGAGCCCTCCCAATAACCGGTAATCTCCCACCAGTTTGTTGCCTGAATCCTCGACACCACCATACAACCGCATTGGAAACGGATGCAACCGGCTTTTGCCATCTTTAACGCGCAGATCTAAGTCGGCTTCTCCCAATTTACCTTGTTTAAAGGCAACGTCAACCTGTCGGAAATACGGGTTTCTATTGAGCCAATTAATGTCCTTTAAGAGTTTGCTCTCCAGGATGGAATCCCCTGGTTTCAATTGCAGATTCCGGCGAATCAGCTTCTCTTTGAACCAGCCGTTGGTGTAAGGTGAATACGCAATCTGCAGTTTCTCCATCTCGTTGGTGAAAGTAAATGCCTTGTTCGCGTCCACCACGTTCACCTTTCCCAGCTTGCCTTCGATCACGGCCATTTGCACCACGCCATCATCCAGCACCTGCTGGCCGGATGGAAAGAAAACGTCCACCACGAGATGATTTCTTTTCCGGCAGAAGAGAATGATGTCTCTCTGCAATTTGGCCAAATTGGTCATTCGCAGCGGCTGCCCCAAGTACGGCGCCACGATCCTTTCCAACGCCGGATCCTTCAAGAAATCAGGCCCTCGGACGTCCAAACCGCGGATGCCGGTCAGCCCCTCGAGTTTAACCTCTTCGATCGACTTCACAATCACCAATCCATTCATGTTGAACGGTATAACCAACTCACCACCCGATTCGGCGCCTGGCTCCGGGGGAGGATTGCCTTTTAAGCCTGGTGCGGGAGCTTGGGATGCAGGAGTTTTGGGCGCCAATGGGTTGAAATCCTGACCGAGAACCGGTGCAAAGCTGCACGCCAGCACACAACCGAGTTTAATGATTGTTTTGATGACTTCGTTCTTATTCATACTCATGGAAATCAACTCGGGGAATGGTCTTACCAGCCTTCCAAATACACGTTCGCACTCCTTGTCAGATAGCCTGCCTCATCAATTGGTGGAACAGGCGCCGGTTCGCTCTCGACTGGCTTAGCCTCGCTTGGCCTGACCTCGGGAGCCAAGACGGCGGACAGTCTTCGAAGTAGTTCATTGACCTGCAAGATACCGTGTTCAGTGAAAGTTTGGGCGCTTTTGACGTCCTTAATCTTGAATTGTCTTGCCTGTCCTAGAGTGCCAGCGGTGTTATTCGCGACGGCGTTAAGGATGGTATTGTCGAGGAGTAGCACGATTTCACCCTGGGTTGAGGTGGTCTCCAAATCTGTGACTTTGATCAGGCCTTTTTGGCTGATGCTCTCGATTGCTATAATCGTCAATGTACCGCTCAAGCTGAGGTCTTCAGAGAGCTCAAAATCAGTGGTATCACTAATGGCTACATTCTTGAGTTTTCGGCCTGTATTGCGGTTGAAATAGACCGGTCCCTTGAATGTATTGGCTGCCTCCACTCCAACTGTT
The DNA here is from genome assembly GCA_038043105.1 of Bacteroidota bacterium. Classification (GTDB taxonomy): domain Bacteria; phylum Bacteroidota; class Ignavibacteria; order UBA10030; family UBA10030; genus VGWB01. Next base: position 673 of record JBBTCR010000524.1, on the reverse strand, counting down.
ACCTGGCCGATTCCGGTGTTCAGTATAACGGGACTGCCAGGGCGCGTGTTGTCCAGCTTAACCGAGTTAGCGGCAGGCACGGTGAAGTCGGCTGTTTTCTCCACGGTAATTGACGTGTTAGCAACCTGAGTGATGTCACCCCCGGAAGAGACTGTGAACGCTCCGCTATCGATGGCCACAGCGTCGAACAGCGTCGAGTCAGCTTCGTTGATGGTGAGTCGGTCGCCCTTGGCCGAGGTCAGTTTCAGGCTTCCGAACTTGTTGGCATTGCCCAGCGTGATTTTTCCATTCGGGCCAGCACCTTCTGAGGTAAACTCCGCCAATCCGCTCACCTTGATCGTCTTGTCCCCCGTCTGATTGATGGCACCGCCGGAACTCATCTGCAAACCGCCAGCACTCACTCCCCCGCCGTGCTGATCCCCGCCGCCCCCGTCAGGCTCACCGCCCCGTCCGCAGTGATGTCCCCCGCCGCCGCCAGCGCCAGCGTTGCCGTGTCCGCATTCAACATCACCGTGCCGCCGGCTGTCGCCGTGATCCCCGCGTTGACCGCCAGCGTCTCGTTGACCACGTTCACTCCAGCCGCCCCGCTGGTGTTGACCGCCCCGTTCAACGTCGTCGTCCCCGTCCCGTCATCCTGCTTGAGGCTCAAGGCCGTGATCGCCGCCGCCGTCAC
>JBBTCR010000523.1:0-9151 GCA_038043105.1 Bacteroidota bacterium | reverse complement strand
GAGCTCCGGTTGATCACTCAGAGGGGGCTTGAAAAAAGAAAGCTCGTGTTGGAAACCATTGCACTCAGAAGAGAAAAGGAAATGCTGAGAGAACATTTTGCTGCCATCGTTTCCCATGAACTGAAGGCTCCTCTGAGTGCTATCCAGCAGAATCTGTTTGCGCTAGTAGCGGCATTGTCCAGCAAACTAACGGAAGGTCAAAAGAGCCTGTTTGAACGAATGAAGTCCCGCATTGACGATCTTCTGAAACTCATTCATACGTGGCTTAGAGTAATGTCCGCAGATATTGGGAAAATCCAAGAGAACTTTAAGTCAACTCTGGTGACATCTGCGGTATCCAAGGCGATCGAGAGCGTTCAACTCCATGCGACGCACAAAGATATTGAAATAATCACTTCAGTCGAGGAACCGTCAGGTCTCGTTCACGGAGACGAGGGAACCTTAGCAGAAGCGTTTGTAAATATTATTGGTAACGCCGTCAAATATTCCCGTGTAGGAAGTCAAGTCATTGTTAAGGTCGAAGAAAAAGAAGATAACGTCTTGATCTCTGTGACGGACACTGGTGTGGGTATATCTAAGGAAGACCTGCCTTTCATTTTTGGTGATTTTTATGTCGGCAAGTCTGGCCACATGGTTGAAAGAGGTAGTGGACTGGGACTAGCTATTACCCGGCGCATTGTCGAGGCTCACAATGGATCAATCTCAGTCGAAAGCGAACTGGGCAAAGGTAGCACTTTTGTGATTCGTCTGCCAGCCCTGAAAAATGATTCACACAACCAGCCCACTCTGGATAGTGAAGCCCTTGCAAATTCTCAAGAAGGAGATACTTGATGAGTCAACCAAAAAAAATATTGATCATTGACGATGATCCAGATTTTGTCGAGGGTCTCAGATCAATTCTTGAAGCTGCTAACTATGGTGTTGATGCAGCTTACAACCCCAAAGACGGGTTTCAAGCTCTGCAAGCCAAGCACTACGATCTCTTATTACTTGACATCATGATGGGACGAGGTGCGGAAGGCATTATGGTTGCACGGAAGCTTAATAAGGATCCCAAATTGAGGGAGATTCCGGTATTGATCATAACCGGCATCAGGGAACAGATCGCGTTTCTTTTCCCTGGTCAGGCGGTGCATCCTCACTTTATGCCTGTAGATGAACTGGTGGAGAAACCGGTCGAGCCAAAGTTCCTTCTGGACAAGGTGAGTGATCTGCTGCACCGGGCAGAGGCAAGAAAGGCGCAAGCCAAATAGGAGGCAACGGTATGGCAGTTAAGCCTACTTTCAGCAAGGAGATTTCCAACCTGTTGCACGCGGCGGAAGGGAATCCGGTGTATAGCTGCATCCAGTGCGGAACCTGCTCTGGCAGTTGCCCGGTGGCCGGGTTCATGGATCATACACCGCGGCGGCTCATTGCGATGATCAATGCAGGTCTCAAGGATCGGGTGCTCGCCAGCAACACCTTCTGGTATTGCGCGTCCTGTTACCACTGTAACGTGAGATGTCCAAGGGGGATTGATATCGCGGAATTAATGTACGCACTAAAGCGCTATTCGATATGGAAGAATCAGTACCAGGAGGGATTAGTTGGCCCCGTGTTCTCCGAGACTTTTGTGAAGACGATCCTGAGTAGCGGAAGATCCTACGAACCTGTTTTGGCTACCTCCTATCTCTTTACCTTCGGTGTTCAGGAGTTCTTGCAGGAAGCGCAGACCGCTACCAGCCTAATGCTGAAGGGAAGGATACCCGTGCTTCCGCCCAGGATCAAAAGGCTCGAGAACTTTAGACGGATGGTGAGAAGAATCATCCCGCTAGGGGGCGACTGATGAAAAAGTATGCGTATTTCCCGGGCTGCTCTCTTGAAAAAATGGCGCTGAGTTACCACCTCTCCGCCCTCGAGACCACGCGCAAACTGGGGGTGGAACTCAAAGAACTGGAGGACTGGAACTGCTGCGGCGCCACGGCCTACTTCCATGTAGACCAATTACTCGCATATGCGCTTTGCGCGCGAAACCTAGCCATAGCCGAAAGGGAGCACCTGGACCTGGTGGCCCCATGCAGCGGCTGCTACAAGAATATGTACTTCGCCAGGGCCCATCTTAAGAGCGATCCAGACTTGGCAGAACACATCAACTACGCCTAGGAAGAGGACAACTTGCACTTCACCGGCAGCAGCGCGGTACGACACTTGATCGAGGTGCTCGTTCATGACGTGGGGCTAGAAGAGATCAAGGCCAAAGTCACTCAACCGCTGGACGGCCTTCGTGTGGCTCCCTACTATGGATGTCAAATATTAAGGCCGAGGAAAGACCATGAGGATGTCGAGCAGCCGCGGTTCTTCGAGGACCTATTGTCCGCGATAGGCGCTGTGCCTGTTGAATTCCCTCTCAAACTCCGCTGTTGCGGCGGCGCCTTGATTCTTACGAGTCGCCGGTCAGCCCTCAGCATGGTGCGGAATTTGCTTCAGAGTGCTATCGATTCCGGCGCGGCGGTCATTGCTACGGCATGTCCCCTGTGCCAGGTCAATCTAGAATGTTATCAGAAACAAGTCAACCAAGAGTTCGGCAGCGAGTTGTCTATTCCAGTGGTGTATTTTACGCAGCTTATGGGATTGGCTTTAGGGATTCCTCCAAAGAGCCTAGGGATTGGGAGTGAATTGGTCTCGACTCGCCCCATATTATCCTATGCCGAGAAGTAAGATAGCTCTATGATAAGTTTTACAAAAAAAGAGAGATAAGCTTTAAAAAGGAAACAATTTATGGACATAGTTGTCTTTCTAAAGATGGTCCCTGATGTTGTGGAGGAACTAGTAATAGGAGAAGATGGCAAGTCTCTTGATACGCAATCGCTCAGAATGAGACTAAGTGATCCCGATGAACATGCGTTGGAAGAGGCTGTCATATTGAAAGAGAAATTTGGTGGAACAGTTGCCGTGGTAGCAATGGAAGCTCCTGAGGTGGAGGAGGTTCTTTTCACCGCCCGCGCAAAGGGTGCCGACCGCGCTGTGAAATTGCCCGGGGATTGGACTGGCATCCAGGCACCCGCGATTGCGAAACTGTTTGCTTCTCTCTTTTCTTCAGGAAGCCAACAGCTGACCGCTCACACGTTGATACTTCTCGGTTCTCAAGCCATAGACGATTTGGAAGGAGAAGTCGCGCCTTATTTGGCGGAAATCCTTGGAGCACCATATCTAGGAGTTGTAACAGGGATTCGCCTGGATGAGGAAAAGAAAAAAGCGATAGTGATGAAGGAGTTTGCCGGAGGTCTTCGTGGCGAATTTGAATTGCCTTTGCCTGCTGTGTTGGGGATTCAGGCAGCAGAAAAGCCCCCGAGGTATATTCCGGTTGCAAAAGTTCGATCCATCATGAAGTCTGCTCGAATCGAAACTGTAGAGATATCGCCACCTGAAATTGTCTCCGGCTTGCCCGTTGATAGATTATTCATGCCTGAGGTAGCAGGCAAAGCAGAGATGCTAGAGGGCTCAGCGGCGGAGGTCTCTGCTCGAATGATCGAAATACTCGCAGAACGCGGACTCATAGGGAGATGAAAACTATGCAAGAACCTATTCTCGTTTTGGCTGAACACCTCAGAGGGGCAATTGCAGACATAACCTATGAAATGCTGGGCGTCGGTCGAAAACTTGCCGATGACTTGAAGGCTCCGCTCTATTCAGTTGTTTTTGGTAAAGACATTGTGCCTGTCGCATCGCACATGGGTATTGCTGATTCAGTGTTCGTCCTAGATCATCCTCAGCTGGATATGCCTTCACCAGATGTGGTGGCTGCTCTGCTCAAGACGCTCATCGAACAAAAAAACGTCTCTCTAGTACTTATCGGGGGCACAAACGTTTCCACGGGGATAGGGCCAAAACTGTCTTTCCGTCTTAACCTACCCTTTGTCAATTTCTGCAGAAACATCTGGGTGAAAGATGGCTCGGTGGGTCTCACAAGCCAGCTTTTTGGAGGAAAGATTCTTTCTGATGTTCGCTTGCCGGGGAATCGTGGGGTTGTCAGTGTCTATCCCGGTTCTTTTCCTCCTGATGCAGGCAAGAGTGACAGAAAAGCTTCCATAGAAATGCTAGATCTTCGCGTGGAAGAGTCGAAGATTATCTTCAACAAATACATTGAGCCGGAAGCTGGAGACATAGATATAACAAAGCAGGATATTCTCGTTTCAGTAGGTCGAGGGATTGCCAACGCAGACAATATCGCAATGGTAGAGGAGCTTGCCAATGTTCTGGGAGGTGCAGTATGTGCCTCGCGACCGGTGATCGATCAGGGATGGCTACCCTTGAGCCGCCAGGTTGGCAAATCAGGGATGACTGTGAAGCCAAAACTCTATTTGTCTCTGGGCGTAAGTGGAGCACCCGAGCATGTGGAGGGGATGAAAGATTCCGGGCTTATTATCTCTATAAACACGGACTCCAGTGCCCCGATTTTTGGTGTATCACATTACGGGATTTGCGCAGATCTTTTCGATATACTGCCAACTCTCATTGAGGAGATAAAGACTCACAAGAGTGGATGATCATTGAAATGGATCCCGTAACGATAAATATTTTTGGTGTTCCCGGATATGTCCTTTTTTGGGTCATAACGCTTCTGGCATTCGGACTGTTTGGGAAACGGATATTTGATCTGGTCGGGCTTTTGCTCCGCGCACGTCCGGAGAACCGATTCGACCATCTCGGGAGGCGAGCTCTTTACTTTGTCACCTATGTGTTCGCCCAGAAACGTCTCTTCCACGAGTACGTCATCGGGTTTGCCCACCTCCTGATTTTCTGGGGCTTTATGCTCTTTGCAGGAACATTTGCATGGAACCTTCTGAGATGGTTGTTCCCTTTCCTCCCTATCCCCTTTGCCGACGAGATCGGACTCATCAGGATATTCTTATTGGCGTTCTCGGTGCTGGTTCTTGTCAGCATTATCGTGGCAGCGATACGCCGTGCCTTCTTTGCGCCGCCTCATCTCCAGCAAACGTGGGATGCTGTCATCATTCTCGCGCTCATTTCTTTGGTGGTGCTGACTACCCTTTTCGCAATTGGATTCCGCGCTGTAGCTATAGGACCGACGGAAGCGGGTCTGAATCCTGCAGATAGTCTTCTCTCATCAATATTCCCAAGCGTGCCCGCTCCCTCAGCGCGGGGATCATATCTTTTTATGCTTTGGCTTCATCAGCTGGTAGTGCTTGGTTTCCTTGCGTATTTGCCATATTCAAAACACCTGCATCTCTTAGCGTCGCCGTTCAGTGTTTTGTTCGGCAATGTGAAGCAAGCTGGTAGCTTGGACGTTAGTGGATCGAATGAGGAATCATCGACAGGTGCCTCACAGTGGAATGAGTTCACCTGGAGACAATTGCTCAACGGTTTTGCCTGTGCCGAATGTGGTCGATGTGACCGCGTATGCCCTGCTTTGAACTCTGGTTACAAACTTTCTCCAAGGATGATTGTTCATCACATCAAAGAACATGTATTGGAAGCTGGGCTGAAGAGTGATCATCGCAAACCATCAAAGGGCAATGGTTCTCGTCCTTTGATTGGAGGAATCGTATCCGAGGCAGAGCTTTGGGAATGCACTACCTGCTATGCGTGCATGGAACGTTGTCCGGTGCTCAACGAGCATATTCCATTAATTGTTAATATGCGCCGGCACCTGGTAGGTCAGGGATCTGTGGATAGCACTCTGCAGGATGTCCTAACAAAGATGAGCCGCTACGGGAATTCCTTGGGACAATCGGAACGGATGCGTGCCAAGTGGGCACAAGGATTGAATTTCGAAGTCAAAGATGCACGAAAGGAACCAGTGGAGTTTCTCTGGTATGTTGGTGATTACGCCTCCTATGATTCTCGCATCCAAAACATCACGAGAACTACGGCAAAAATCTTTCAGAAAGCAGGGTTGGATTTCGGAATACTTTTCGAAGGAGAAAGAAATTCTGGTAATGATGTCCGACGAATCGGGGAAGAAGGACTATTTGAGATCCTCAAAGAAAAGAATCTTCAGGCGATCGAAAAAGCGCAGTTCAAGAAGATTGTCACTACAGACCCGCATACTTACAACACGCTTAAGAATGAATACGGTCTAAACGGAGGATCAAGTGATAACGAGAGGCTTCCCTCCGATGGGAACAGGGTTCAAGTCTTGCACTATACAGAGCTGCTCGACCAGTTGATCCGTGAGGGGAAACTGAGATTTCATAGGAAACTGAACTATGCCGTGACCTACCATGATCCTTGCTATTTGGGTAGATACAATGGCGTCTACGACGCACCCCGAAGGGTCCTTGAAGCGATAGGGACAAGGTTGGTGGAAATGCCAAGGAACCGGTCAAGTAGTTACTGTTGCGGCGCTGGCGGGGGAAGAATCTGGATGTCCGACCCGGCCCCAACAGAGGGGCGGGTCGAGACCTCGTCTCGACGGAGTCGAGACGGGGAAGACCAACCCGGAGTCAAGGAGCGCCCGGCTGAGAATCGAATACGGGAAGCCGTCTCACTTCAGGGTGTCCAAGCGCTTGTTGCTGCGTGCCCGAAAGATATTGTCATGTTCCAGGACGCGCTGAAAACAACTGGAAACGAAGGAAAGCTCACTGTTAAGGACATATCAGATCTTGTTTATGAAGCGATAGAGTAAAACAAGAAGGCAAATGACATAAATGCCAATCACAGAAGAACGCATTACCGCCGTGTCTGATTTCACCCTGGAGAATCTATCTGCGACTGCCGAGGGAAGGCGAGTTTTGACTTGCATACAGTGTGGAATGTGCGCTGGAACCTGCCCATACGGTGAGTATATGGATTATCCTCCAAGGCGCATCATCGCTCTGCTCCGCATCGGGTTTGTCGAAGAGGTCTTTCACTCCGATAGCCTTCTCAATTGTGTCGCGTGTTATTCTTGTATGGCGCAATGCCCGCGAGGCATTCGGTTGACTGAAGTCTTGCTTCCGCTAATCAAGGAGGAGATGTTTGCCAAGCTTCCTCACGTCCCTGCGGAATTGCAGACGGCCCTTCAGAACACGCTTCGCTACGGAAATCCTCAAGGGCTATCACCGAGAAAACGAGCCGACTGGGTTAAGACCGCGGGTGTTCCTGTCCGTATTCTTCCCGTGGATCCCAGGCCGGTGGATGTGCTTTGGTTTGTGGAATGCTATACTTCTTATCACCCAAGGGGCCAGGACAATAGCCGTGCGGTGGCAAGACTCTTTCATGCCCTCGGTGTGGACTTTGCGATCCTGGGGAATGACGAACGTTGTGCCGGGGAATGTGCACGTCTCGTCGGGGAATCTGGATTATTTGACACTCTTCGGGAAACGAATATGGGTGTATTCCGCAGATATAAATTCAACCGGATTGTGACCGGTGGCGCCCATGCCTACGATGCTTTCAAATTCATCTATCCCCGCCATGGTTTCGACTATCCTCTGGAGCATACCACCACATTCTTTGCTAAACGACTGGATGCGTTGAAGCCCAAGATGACTAGAAAGCTGAACTACACCGTCACGTACCATGACTCCTGTTGCTTAGGTCGTCACAATGAAGTTTTTGAAGAGCCAAGAAACCTTCTGAAAGCCATCCCAGGCATCAAGCTCAGAGAAATGGCCCACAATCGCATCAATTCTATCTGCTGTGGCGGTGGGGGAGGGGGGATGTGGCTAGACACTTATTACAAATCTAAAGGTATGGAACGGCTTTCTGAACGGCGCATAAAGGAAGCGATCGCGACAGGAGCTGATGTTCTCGCTGTTTCTTGCCCGTATGAGATTTCCCGGTTTGAGGATGCTCTGAAAGTCGTGGGCGACGAAAACAAAATGGTAGTCAGAGATATAGTAGAACTCTTGGCAGAATCTTTAGGAGACAATTAAGATGGAAGGCAAAAACGGACAAGTTCGAATTGGGGTTTACATTTGCCATTGTGGGGTGAATATTGCTGCAACGGTAAACATTGCTGAGCTTCGGGACTTCATTGCAAAACAGCCGAACGTCGTTATTGCGCGCGACTACAAGTTCATGTGCTCGGATCCCGGCCAGGATCTGATCAAGCAGGACATAAAACACCTTGATGTGAATCGGGTTGTCGTAGCTGCTTGCTCGCCTCTTATGCATGAGCTGACGTTCCGACTTGCCGCGGAATCGGCGGGCCTCAACAGGTACCTTGTGCAGATTGCGAATATCCGCGAACATTGTTCTTGGGTTCATGATGACCGTGTTGCTGCGACAGAGAAAGCGAAGGGGCTGGTGAACGCGGCAGTGAAACGTGTAGCTCTGCATCAGCCACTAGAAATAACACGTGCCCCTCTCAACAGAAACACATTAATCGTTGGTGGTGGTATCGCCGGCATTCAGGCAGCACTTGAAATTGCAAACGCTGGCTACCACGTCTATCTTGTTGAACGCGAGCCGTCTGTTGGCGGAAAGATGGGGCAATTCGACAAAACATTTCCCACGCTTGACTGCGCCGCATGTATCTTGACGCCCAAGATGGTTTCCGTTGGGCATCGAAAAGATATTACCCTGCTGACCTATTCAGAAGTCGAAAGTGTATCCGGATATATAGGAAGTTTCAAAATTCGTGTTCGAAAGAAAGCACGGTATGTTGATCCAGAAAAATGTACTGGATGCGGACTGTGCTGGAGCAATTGCCCTGCCACTCGAATACCATCCGGTAGACGTATTATGATTGCTGAGGAACTCATCAATGAATTTTCTACGCGACCGAAAGACTAAAGGGTAGGCAACGATGACTCTCTCAGAAGTGTGTGAGATGCTGCTGTGTGAGGTGTTCGTAGGGAAAGAACAGTTTGGGACAAAGATCGAGTATGGATGTGCAGCAGATTTGATGAGTGATGTCTTGGCATTCTCTCAACCCGGCGCATTGCTTCTCACCGGACTAGTCAATACGCAAACAATTCAGACTGCGTTCATTGCAGAGATTAAGGCAATCGTCTTTGTGCGGGGAAAAAAACCCGATAGCAACGTCGTTGCTCTGGCAAATGAAAAAAAGATACCTCTTCTGGGATCGCCGTACTCGATGTTTGAAGCTTGTGGAATACTGTTCAGGAATGGGGTTGTCCCAACGATGTCCAAGAGGACTCGACTAGAGAAATGCTTGACACCCAAAGCTACAGATGGATAATGCCTATACACAAAAATTCGT
>JBBTCR010000522.1:0-10252 GCA_038043105.1 Bacteroidota bacterium | reverse complement strand
ACAAGTCGCTCAAATCGTTGCACCAACGTTTCGGTCATAGAAGGTCTTGCGTAGAGACACCCACCCCGTCGTGCATCTACTCTGTCAGCATCAATCCCTTGCCGCCGTGCGGAAGGAGAAGAGCCTCCCTCGTGTCTTAGCGCGTCTGGCGACGTTCTCAGATCATTTCACCGAGCCACATTTCTTGCTGACCAAGAGCACGGTCGTGCGGAAAAATATAGCAGAAAAAGAAAAAAAATGCCATCGAAACCGATGGCACAAACCGTAAGGCAACCAATTTCAGAAAGCTCAGTTCTGAGTCACTTGATCACGCTTCCGCTCTCGAGATCATTCTCGACTGTCAACACAGCCAGCTTGCCGTTCGAATCGGTTGCCGCGAGCAGCATGCCTTGCGACTCTTGTCCCATAAGTTTCGCGGGCTGGAGATTCACCAAGACAGCGATCAATTTTCCGACGAGGTCCTCCGGCTTATAATGTTGAGCAATCCCTGCAACCACCTGCCGCTTTTCGTGGCCAATTTCGACCTGAATTTTCAAGAGCTTTTCCGATTTCGGCACTCTCTCTGCCGCAACAACTCGCGCCAACCGGAGATCGAGTTTTTTGAATTCATCGAGGCTAATGGTAGGTTTCAGAGGCGCGGTCGCCGTGCTCGGACCTTCCGGCGTTGATGAATTCAGTGATTTGACAATTTCTTCGATTTGCTTGTCCTCGATTTTCGTTACAAGAATTTCTGGTTTCTTGATTATGTGACCTTCCTTTAATTCCATCTGCGCCGCACCGTCCCATCCCGCTGACCGAGGCGCATCCTCGAGATTGAGGGTGCTCCAGATCTTCTGTGCGAGATGCGGAACCACCGGCTCAGACAGAATCGCCAGCGATCGAACAATCTGCAGACATACATTGAGCGTCGTGGCGCATCGTGTTCGGTCGGACGTGAGCGTCTTCCACGGCTCGCTGTCATTGAAATACTTGTTGGCTGCTCGAGCAAGGTTCATCGTCTCGATGACACCATCGCGGAACCGGTAGTGCTCATAGTACTCACCGATCGCTTTTGGCGACTCCGTGAGTTGAGCGATCATCTCCTTGTCAAGCTTGCTCAACGGACCAACGGGAGGTAGTGTGCCGCCGAAGTTCTTCTGCGCGAACGCCAGCGTACGGTTGACAAAATTCCCAAGAATGTCAGCGAGCTCATTATTTGTGCGAGCCTGGAAGTCCTTGAGGTAGAAGTCGCTATCCCGCGACTCCGGCAAGTTGATAGCCAAGGTATACCTCAGGCTATCAGCGGGGAAGAATCTCAGAAAGTCTTGCAGGTCGATCCCCCACCCTCGACTTTTCGAGAACTTCTGCCCTTCAAAATTCAGAAACTCGTTCGCCGGCACATTCTCCGGCAAGACATACTGCGCCTTCTCACCATCGTTCCACGCCATGAGCATGGCAGGGAAAACGATACAGTGGAACACGACATTGTCCTTGCCGATGAACGCCACATATTTGGTGTCATCACTCTGCCAGTACTGCTTCCAGCGATCGGGATCGGATATCCGGGACGCCCACTCTTTGGTTGAAGAGATGTAGCCGAGCACAGCGTCGAACCACACGTAGAGCACTTTCGATTCGTAGCCCGGCACAGGGACCGGCACTCCCCAACTGAGGTCTCTCGTCACTGCCCTATCCTGAAGCCCTTCCTTGAACCAGCTTTCACAATAGCGCAAGACGTTGTCCTTCCATCCATCGCGCTTTGAGCGCTCACTGATGTATGCCTGAAGTCTGGTTTGGAAGTTCCCCAGAGGGAAGTACCAGTGAGTCGTTGTACGCACGATAGGTGTGTTGCCGCAGACCTTGCATTTTGGGTCGATCAGCTCCACCTGATTCAACCACGTCCCGCAGTTCTCACACTGGTCGCCTCGAGCCTGCGTGTATTTGCAGTTCGGGCACGTCCCCTCGACATAGCGGTCCGCGAGGAACATCTTGTCCGTTTCGCAGTAGAGCTGCTGCTCTTGCTTCTCGCGCAAGATCCCTCGCTTATGTAACTCAACGAAAAACTCCTGGGCTGTGTCGTAGTGGAGAGGAAGCGACGTTCGCGAGTAGTTATCAAAGCTCATTCCAAACCTCTCGAACGCGGCCTTGTTCAGTGCGTGATATCGGTCGACAACGGCCTGAGGGGTGGTCTTCTCCTTCTCAGCCGTGACCGTGATGGGGACCCCGTGCTCGTCAGACCCGCAAATGAACAGCACGTCGCGTTTCTTCGCTCGCTGGTACCGAACGTAGATATCGGCAGGGAGATACGCTCCCGCGAGGTGCCCCAGATGGATGACGCCGTTCGCGTACGGGAGTGCAGCGGTAACGAGTATCTTCTGAAATGCCGGTTTCACGGATGCCGACTATGATGGAGAAGAAAGAGATCGCTTCAGGTCGATTGCAAGCGATGTCAAGACAAGAGGAAGGTAGACATTTTTGCCTACAAGAGCAACGCTTTGCTCGACGCTGTCGAGCGCGGCGACAAGATCGGCACGCGGAAATTTCTGGTTAAAGCTCTTCAGATCTTTGATGTGATCGATATTGAGCAATTCTTTTTCTCCATGTTCCCGCAGCACGAGCGCGTCACGCAGCCACACCTCAAGCAATTTGAGCCATCGTTCCACGGCAGACCTGTCCCCCGAGAATCCGATGCGTTCAATATCCGTTGCAAGTGGTATCTTCTGAGAACCAAGAACGAATCGAAGGAACTGAACGACTTCCTGCCGTTGAGCAACCATGTCGACCGAGAGCATTTCCCGCGCGGCGGAGTAGCTGCCTCGGGCAAGTCGCGCCACCAACGCCGCCTGCTCTGCTTCGGCATTCTGCCGTCCCATCAATGCTTCGCGAATTTCCCCTTCACTCAATGGATCAAATTGCACGAGCTGGCACCTCGAGATGATCGTCTCCAGGAGTTGTTCCTTTTGGGAGGCTGTGAGAATAAAGACGGAATCCGACGACGGTTCTTCAAGCGTCTTGAGCAGCGAATTGCTCGCCTCGGCATTCATCGTTTCTGCGTTCGAGAGGACAAACACTTTCTTGCCCCCTTCGAACGCCGACATCGCTGCGTCGCGTCTAAGGTCGCGAACGCTGTTGATCTTGATAAAATTGGATTTTGGAATTGAGATCCGATGATAGGGGTTTTCTGCCTTGAGCCGGAGCTGCTCCTGAACTACAGTAATCTGGTCTTGCGAGAGAACTTCGGTGGGATTGTCCCCGGATTTCTCATTTTTGCCGACGGGCAAAGGAAATATCAGCTTCAGGTTCGGATGCTGAAGGATCTCAATCTTCTTGCAGCTCGGGCATTCACCGCATGGATCGACAGAATCGACAGTACAGTTGAGCGCTCGTGCAAACTCAATCGCGGCAGCATCTTTGCCAATACCCTCCCCCCCGAAGAACAAATAGGCGTGGGCGACCTTCTTGCTCGCGAGCGTTCGTCGCAGAAGATCCTTCACGCGTCGCTGACCTATGACTCGATTCCATCCCATGGAGATCCTAGTGCCATTTCTGAAAAGTCATCTTGTATTTTTCTAACCGCAAAGTTCGCAAAGAAGACGCCAAGAGGAGAGAAAGGGAAACGCTGTTCGTCTGATAATCATCTCTGCGTCCTTTGCGCATTCTCCCGAAGGGATGGCTTCGCCATTAGCGCTCTTTGCGGTTCAATTTCTCAGACTACCAGATTAATTATTGGAAGCATCACTAGAAAGCGTGGCCGATTCCAAAGTGGAGAACAAATTCCGAGAGGGTCTCCCGATAGAACTTCTTTTGAGTTATCCATTGTCTTCCCTCCGGACCTGCAGGGTCATAGACGCGGAAGCCGAAGTCGATTCGAATCGATCCCGCTACCGTTGCGTAGCGAAGCCCAAGTCCTGACGCCATCGCAACTTCGCGAGTCCGGACTTTGTTCAGTCTGGTCCACACGTTGCCGACGTCGTAGAACATCACCAGCGAGAACTTATTAAACTCGACGAACCAGAAACGACCGGCCTCTTTCAGGAGATTCCACCGTGCCTCCAGACTTGCCTCGAACAGCGCGTTCCCTCCTTCGTCCGTCAGCTTGAAAGCACCCAAGTCACGAGCTTTCCATCCGCGCACGCTGCCGCTACCGCCTGCGAAGAATCTCCTGTTGATAGGAACGGGGGCTGGCGAGCGGCCATACAGCTCGGCGAACCCACCGGAAAGACGCAAAGCCCATATGAGTGTCTTCCTACCGGAAGGATCCCAGTACCACACACCTCGGCCGACGATCTTGATGTATTTCGAATACGGTAAATCGAATCCCAGCAGTCCGCCAAACGCCGAAGGAATGAGTCCGGCCTCCTCGATAGTTCCGGAGTGGAAAAACCCGGCTGAAGGATAGAACAAGTCGTTTCTCTTGTCGCGCTGCAGGGTAAACGAAGCAATCGAGTTGAACTGAGGCCGGCGGTCAATGCTCAGAGAGTCAAAGTAGATTGCCCCAATCCTCGGATTGATTGGTTCATAACCGATGCGCTCCAGACTCCAGTCGAGAAATCCGGTCGTGTATCGCGCAGTTTGCGAGGTGACGGTGAAACGACCGCGAAGGATGGGGTTGAAATAGTACCGATGACGCTTCTCGACAAGAAACGAAACCGAAGGCGTGAAGCTAGTCTTATTGTTAAAAAAATAGGGTTGAGTAAGCTGCAGCGAGAGTTCGACGTTTCCGATAACAGTGCTATCTCGCAGTCCGGTTTCGTTGAAGACCCTCGAGAATTCGATATCCTGGATCGACTGAAGCTGAAACTTGAAGCGGGTCAGGAAATTGCGTGCTCCGCCGAAGAAATTGCGATTGTTGTAGCTGATACCAACCTGCACGTTGAACGCGTTATTCTCGTCGTTCACCCCGATCTCCGGCACAAGCTCCTGGAAAGGGCGGGGACGAACAAAGACGTGTGTTGGAATTTCCGACGAGGTGTCTGATTTCAAGCTGACCATCGGCTCGACCCTTGACGCCTCGAACACACCCAGCCGATTCAGATTCCGTTCGCTCTCCATCCGATGCGCTTCGCTGTAGAAATCACCCCGCTGGAAATCCAGGTGCCGGCGAATGACAGGCTCCTCAACACGCTCTTTGACGGTGGAGTCCTGCTCCACGGCAATTTCCCCGAACGTGTATCGCTTCCCTCGGCTGAATGCAAAAATCAGTTTGATGTTGTTCGTCGATGCATAGCGATGGGCAGCAACGCTATCAAGATGGACATCGGCGAAGCCGTTATTGAAGAAGGCATTAACGATGCGTGCCCGTTCATTCACGACGTGGTCCGCGACAAACGGATCGCCGACCTTGATCACGGGATTGAGCTCTACCTCTTCCAAAAGCACCGATGGAAGATGATCAAATCCCACGAACTGTATGGTGTCAATGCAGGAACGGGGACCTTCGTGGATCCGAAACATGAGCTCGACCATCTTATCCTTCAGGTCCACATTCAGCAGGGTGTCGATTCTGGAGCTAAAAAATCCTTGATCCTGGTAGAACGTCCGAAGACGGAGATAGTCCTGCTCAAACACGAAGGGATCGAAATACTCAGGTTTGTCGCCGAGCTTCTCGCTGATTTTGTGAAGGAATTTCCAGAACGCTGAAGGCGTTTCCCGTGTCTGAATGACGCTGAGTAAGAGGTCATCACGAAGGGTCTCATTCCCCTCAAGCCGAATTCTGCTGACTTCAAATTCGCGCCAGTTCTGCTGAGCGCTCAGTGCGGAAACCCAAGCAGCTGTGAGAAGGAAAATTGTAAGGAAGCGACAACCCATGGTTGGCTCAAAAAAAAACCCAGCGTGGAATTGCTGGGTTCAACTCTCTACCGTTCACTCATCGCAAAGGATTGTAAATATCCCCCTCACATGAGCCACGGCCGCTCGCTAGTACACTTTGTCATCTTCAAAAAAGAAATCTTCGTCTGTCGGATAGTCCGGCCAGATTTCCTCCATACTTTCGTATGGCTCATCACTGTCTTCCAGCTCTTCGAGGTTTTGGATGACCTCCAGTGGTGCACCTGTCCTGACAGCATAGTCAATCAATTCTTCCTTCGTGGCAGGCCAGGGTGCATCGTCTAGGTACGAGGCCAGCTCAAGCGTCCAAATCATCTTCTCGAATTACCTCCAAAAGCCAGTATAGAAATCTCGTTCGAAAACGATCTACTCTGATCTCGCCAGCTGATCTTTGATCGTTTGATAGTCGACATCATCAAAGAAATAGTCCACAGGATTCTGGAGGATACCGCGCAGTCGGACTTCGTAGTGCAGGTGAGGTCCCGTGACAATGCCGGTACGACCGGAGAGAGCGATGAGATCGCCGCGATTAACGCGCTGTCCTGACCGCACAAAGATCTTTTGCAGGTGTGCGTAAACCGTCGTGTAACCGAATCCGTGGTTTAACATCAGCATGATACCGTATCCTGCCTCCGTCCGCCCGGCGCTTTCGACGACCGCGTCGCCGGTCGCGTACACCGGCGTGCCGACGTCGTTCGCTATGTCTACGCCGTCATGCGGCATCTGCACGCCGAAGACCGGATGGAGCCGCATGCCGAAGCCGTGCATCGAGTAGTTCCCCTCCATCGGCTTGATCGCAGGGATAGATGGGTACATCTCTCTGTTCCGTTCGTACCTCTCCATGGTCTCCTTGTAACTCGCCTGCTGCAACTGAAGCTCCCGTTCGGCTTTTGCGATGGAGAGGCTCAAGTCGTTCAGCATATGATTCACGTTCCCCGAGACGCCAAAGTCCATCCGCTCATCCGTTCCGCCGAATCCCGCCTCGCGAGTGTCTTCATCAATCTTCGGCAGATCTACCAACAACCGCAACTCGTTCCCTTGCTCGCTCAGTGCAAGGAGCCTGCGGTGAAGGATTTGAAGTCGACTCGAAGTATTCCGAAGTTGGTCCTTCAGTACAGCGTTCTCCGCAACGAGCGCTCTATTCCTTTGGATACCTAGTCCCAAAACGTCACCTAACAGATGATTCACCTCAAAGGCAACCACGAGCATCACCATGCCAAGAAGAGCTGCAAGGGACGCGAACTTGGTCTTAAACCACTTCGCCTCGACGATACTCAGAGTCCGCGAAGAAAAGTAGTACAGTTTGAATTTGCCCATTCAACCCCTCAGATGTGTCGCGCTGACTGCGTTGAGTAACACTCGTTTTGGTGCCGCACAATGGGGTATCCGAAAAAGCTGCCCGAAAATAGGAAATATTTCAGGTTATGTCAAGCGAATAGTCCCACCCTATTCAAAATCGTGTTCGAAATAGTCAATGGCTCGCCTGTCCTTCGATTTCACGGCAATTGCGGCGTCGAGTCGCTTGGAAAACTCCTTCGCAGCATCATATCCATAATGCTTCTGGAGATAATCCAATGCGATCACTTCGACAATAACGGTGATATTCTTCCCCGGGAAAATCGGAAGCTTCACGTGAGGTATTTCCACACCGAGGATGGAAATGTTTTCGTGATCAAGTCCTGTGCGAGTGTACTCCAGGTCCTGACGCCAATCCTGAAGCTCAACGATCACTTCGACGCGCTTCTGGAACCTGATGGATCGAATGCCGAATATGGATCGAACATCAATCAATCCGAGGCCACGGATTTCCATGAAGTGCTTGACCACGTCGGTGCCGGCGCCCATCAATATTCCCTCCCCCTTCCGTATAATATTAATAACATCATCGGCAACAAGTCTGTGACCCCGCTCAACGAGGTCCAAGGCAACCTCACTTTTGCCAATACCCGATCGCCCGACAATGACAACTCCAATCCCATAGACGTCGATAAACGAGCCGTGAACAACCGTTTGGGGCGAGAACTGGTCGTCGAGGAAATCACCCACGAAATAGACGAGTTTCGTTGTCTCTAAGGGAGTCCGGAAGACAGATACGTGATGTTCCGTCGCGATCCGGACGAGCTCCTCGTCGAGATGATTGTCATTCGTAAGAAGGATGCATGGAAGATCGAACTGGAAGATCGTCTCGAACGCTCTGATGCGCTCTGAGAGGCTCAAATGCATCAGATAGCGGACCTCGGTATTCCCGACCACCTGAACACGATCGTAAGTAAAGAGCTCGACATACCCTGCCAGGGCGAGGCCCGGCCGGTGAATGTTTTTGTCTCGTATTTCCTTTTGGAAACCGACCTCCCCATTGATCGAGGTCATCTTGAGCCGGTTCCTGTTACATTCAAACAGGTAACCGACGGTGATGCTCTCTTTTCGAGTTTCTTTGAGATTCTCAAGCGCCATAGGCAGACCCCATTCGTTAGTTACACTTTTGCTCGGACTTGTCGGACCCGCCCTCGGTCTTTGGCACGTAGCTTCTCTTTGTACTTCTTCAACTGCACCAGCACTTTTTGGACGGCAGAGTCAATCGACTTGTGAAAATCCTCTGTTCGCTCCATGCCTGTAAGTTTCGTCTTGTACACGGTAAGGATAACTTCTGCGATTTTGACGCTGTTACGGGATTTTTCAAAAATCAGTTTCACATCACACTTGATGATCCCATCGTAAAAGTGGTCAAGCCTTGCCACGGCCGCTACCGCGTATTCGACCAGGGATTCGTGGGCTTTGAAGTGCCGTGATGTCACCGTCGTGACCATATTCATCTCCTTTCTTGTGTCGCAAACACATTCCTCATCCGGTCTTGTGCCTACGCTTTGGGATGAGATTGCCGGTACACTTTCTTCATCCGTTCTGTCGAAACGTGTGTGTACACCTGGGTCGTCGACAGGCTCTCGTGACCCAGCAATTCCTTCACTGCCCTTAGATCAGCTCCGCGATCCAATAGGTGGGTCGCAAAGGTATGTCGAATGACATGCGGAGATGTCTTTTCCAGTTCCGACACTTTTCCGATGTGCCCCTTGACGATCCGTGTGATTGCTTCCGGATAGAATCGTTCGCCCTTCGCGGTCAGGAACAATGCCGGCTGGCTGCTTCCTTCTGCAGAGCGCCGAGCGAGACGCGACCGATCAGCATGGTATTGCTTCAGAGCGGCAATCGCTTTTCTTCCGAGAGGAACGATCCGTTGCTTTCTCCCTTTCCCCGTTACTTTGACGATGCCCTGCTCCAGATCGACATCATCAAGGTTCAGGCCAATGAGTTCACCCAGACGAATTCCCGTGCTGTAGAAGAGCTCCAAGATGGCCGAATCGCGCCGCCCCTCGGGCGTCTTTGCATCGAGTTTGTCAAAGAGACGAGACATCGTGCGCTCATCAAGAAACGACGGCAGTCGTTTCTCGATCTTCGGGGAGATAAGAGTAAGAGTTGGGTTCGACGTTGTGATGCGACGGCGCTTGGTGAATCGAAAGAATGAGCGGAGGCAAGCGATTTTCCGGCCGACGCTCCTTCGGCTCAACCCGGCTGCGAGCAGACTGCTCAGGTAGGCGCGCAGAGTATTTTTCTGGACGAGGTTGAGCGAACGAATGTTGTTCGACTGCAAGTAGGAGACGAGCTGCAGGAGGTCTGCTTCGTAGGAACGGAGGGTGTTGGGGGAGTAGTTCCGTTCGGACTCAAGATACTCGAGAAACGCCCGGACATTCTCGTGCATGACGAACACTGCCCTCAGAGTGAATAACCGAAAACCGTGGACCAGCTAGGCACTGACAGCCATTTCTTCTTTGACGGATTCCTCGCCGCACTCAGGGCATTTCAAGTACTCCCCCTTGGCTTGGGAGTACTTTGAAACGAGATACTGCGACCCGCAATTGGCGCACGGCTGAGCCACCGGCTTGTCCCACGAGGCGAAGTCGCACTCGGGATATCTGGAACACCCGTAGAACGTCCTCTTTCCCTTCTTCGTTTTCCGCTCGACGAGGTCTCCATGCCCGCACTTGGGGCACTTGATTCCCATCGAGATGGGCTTGGTGTTCTTACATGTCGGGTAGTTGGAACAACCCAGAAACGTTCCATACCGTCCCGCCTTTACCACCATATCCCCACCGCACAACTCACACTTCATCCCCGCGAGGTGTTGATGCTTTTCCCTGTCCTCAGCAAGCGGTTTGGTATTTTTGCACTCCGGATATCCTGAGCAAGCCATGAAACGACCGTTGCGCCCCCATTTAATGATCATCTGTCGCCCGCACAGCTCGCACACCACATCCGTTTTCTCCTGGAGTGACTTCTTGATCTCGCGAGCGTTCTGGTCAACCCTTTCCAAGTCCCTAATGAAAGGGTCATAGAAATCCTTCATCACCTTCACGTACCGCTGCTTACCCGAGGCAATGGTGTCCAGTTCCTC
>JBBTCR010000521.1:0-4253 GCA_038043105.1 Bacteroidota bacterium | reverse complement strand
GTCAACTGGGGCCACAGCACGCGACGTTCTTCCGCCTCCTACATTCTGTATTCTGCATTCTGCATTCTGCATTCTGACTTCTGCATTCTGACTTCTGACTTCTGACTTCTGACTTCTGACTTCTGACTTCTGACTTCTGACTTCTCTCTCCTCATCCCCCTATCCCTTCCTCCCGCCAAACACATACCCCGCCGCTTCCTCAATCGTCTCAACCGGAATAATTTTCAGGCCTTCCGTTACTTTTGCGGGAATCTCCGTTAAGTCTTTCAGATTTTCTTTGGGGATAATGACCGTCTTGATGCCGCTCCGCCGCGCGGCCAGGAGCTTCTCATTGAGACCGCCGATCGGCAGCACATTACCGCGAAGCGTGATCTCGCCGGTCATTGCAACATCGTTGCGGGCGGGGCGATTGCTCGCCGCTGAAACGATCGCCATCGCCATGGTAATGCCGGCCGACGGACCGTCTTTCGGGATTGCCCCCTCCGGCAGATGTATGTGGATCTCTTTCCCTTTGGTGAAATCCGGGTCAACCTTGAACTTCTTTGCATTTGAACGAATATAGCTCAACGCTGCCTGCGCAGATTCCTTCATTACCTCTCCCAGTTGTCCCGTGAGCGTCAGCTTCTGCGCGCCTTTCATGATCGTCACGTCGACATTCAAAATGTCGCCGCCGACGCTCGTCCACGCCAGACCCGTGACTGACCCAACTCGTCGTTCGCGCTCCGCTTCTTTCTTGCGGAACTTTGGCACACCTAGATAATGCTCGATCCTTTCTTTCGTGACAACAATGGCCTTATGGCCTCTTCGCTTCGCGGATGAGCCGTTCTTTCGTTTGCCGAGAACAATTTCCTTTGCGGCCTTCCGGCAAATTGAGGCAATCTCCCGCTCCAGATTTCTCACGCCCGCTTCACGCGTGTACTCCTGAATGATCCGATCAATGGCCGCGTCCTCAAATTTAAGCTCTTTGTCACTCAGACCGTGAGCTTTCAACTCCTTCGCTATGATGTGGCGGTTGGCAATCTCCCGTTTGTCATAGTCGAGGTATCCGGGCAGTTCGATGATCTCCATGCGATCCTGCAGCGGCAGCGGAATGCCATATCTCACGTTTGCCGTGGTAATGAACATCACTTTCGAAAGATCGTAGTCCACGTCGAGGTAATGGTCGTTGAAGGTGTTGTTCTGTTCCGGATCTAGAACTTCAAGCAGCGCCGCCGACGGGTCACCGCGGAAATCCATGCTCATTTTGTCGACCTCATCCATCAACATCAAGGGGTTGACCACGCCTGCCCGTTTCATCGACTGGATGATCTTACCCGGCATGGAACCAATGTACGTGCGTCGGTGACCTCGAATCTCTGCCTCGTCGCGCACGCCACCAAGCGAAATGCGCACCAGCCTTCTGCCTAGCGCCCGTGCAATGGATTTCGCGAGCGATGTCTTCCCGACACCCGGCGGACCCACAAAGCAGAGGATCTGCCCTTTCATCTCCTTGACAAGGTTGAGCACCGCAATGTGCTCGAGGATCCTCTCTTTTGGCTTCTCTAATCCGAAGTGATCCTCGTCCAGAATCTTTCTCACGTGCTCGACGTCAAGGTTATCTTTCGTTCTTTTTGCCCAAGGAACAGCAACAATCCAGTCAAGGAAGTTGCGGATAACGCTGAACTCGGGCGACATGGGCGGAGTCTTCTTGAGCTTGTTGAATTCCTCCATCGCCTTTTCCTCGACCTCTTTCGGCATCTTCCCCTTCAGGATCTGCTCCTTCAGCTTTGCCAGCTCCGGGGATGCCTCATCTTCGCCAAGCTCGTCCTGCAAGATTCGGATTTGTTCCTGAATGAAAAACTTCCGCTGCGATTTCTGAATGTTGTCCTGAACTTTGGTATCAATTTCCCGTTCAATCTTCAGAATATCGATCTCTGTCGTCAGGATTTTCGACAGCTCGTAGAGCTGTTCCCGCAGGTGCTGCGTTTGCAGAATACGCTGCTTGACATCGACGTTCTGCACAAGGTTTGCCGCCATATAATAGAGCTTCCGGTGTGGCTCTTTGACGCCCTCAAAGGCCATCAAAACCTCGGGCGGCACATTGCGACTCAGCTTGACATACTCCTGAAACAGCGCTGTAGTATGACGCACGAGCGCATCGAGTTCGTGACCCGTGGTCGCTTCTGCTCTGTTGAGGATGATCTCAGCCTCAAGAAATGCGGGATTGGGTATGAACTTCTTGATGCTCGCCTGCACAACTCCGTCCACCAAAATCTTCATCAGTCCGTTGGGGAGCTTCAGCATCCGAATGATCTTTGCAACGGTGCCATGCTGGTATACATCGTCGGGCGTCGGCTCGTCCGTCGCGGCGTTCTTCTGCGCAACGAGAAAGATGTTCTTACCGCGCTCCAACGCTTCGTTCGCTGCCTTGAGAGAGCTCTCCCTTCCCACAAGCACCGGAAAAATCATATACGGAAAGAGCACGACGTCCCTCAACGGCAACACGGGTAGCGTCGTCGGGATGTTGTCGATCGTCTCAACGGCTGAATCGCCTAGTTTGATTGGAATTTCACTCATGGTTCTCTAAATAGCTCAACCGCGTATCTAAAACAAAAAACGTCCCGCTCTATGGGGACACTTGAATCTTTCGGCTAATATACCCACAAAAGCCAGCAGAAGCAAGGTGGCGCGTCTCGTCGCTCCGGCGGCTATATTCAACGGGCTTGCGGTTGATTCATCCTGCAAAAATACTTATCGTGAAAAACAATTATCCTTCCTATGCTCTCCGAGAAACTCTGGTATCCGCGACTGCAGCTTGCAAGTGATTGCTCGCTGTTGGTGACGTTTGGGGATGCAATTTCGCGACAGCATCATCTCGACGTTCTTCGCTTGTTCTTGCTGCTGCGCTCCGAAGCGCGTCCTGCGATTCGGAATATTCATCCGGCTTACAGCTCACTGCTCATCTCTTTTGACAGCCTCGTCGTTGGCACAGCGGCGTTCGAAACTTATGTCCACGATCTCATCGGCCGTATCGATTCAGTCGCGATATCACCATCGCGGACTGTTGAAATTCCCGTTTGCTACGATAAGGAGTTTGGACCCGACCTGGAATTCGTCGCAGCTCATAACGACATCCGCGTAGATGAGGCGATACACTACCATACCTCGATAGATTTTCTTGTGTACTTTCTCGGGTTTTCTCCTGGGTTTCCGTACCTTGGCGATCTTCCGAAACAACTTGTGACACCACGGCTTTCTACTCCGCGTGTAAAGGTGCCCGCGGGAAGCGTTGCAATTGGCGGCAGCCAGACGGGCATCTATCCTGTCGATTCGCCGGGTGGCTGGCGCATCATTGGGAGAACGCCGACAAGGCTGTTTCAATCAGGCAACGCATCGCCGACTTTGCTTCAAATGGGAGACGTAGTCCGATTCAAGCTCATTACAAGGAAACAGTTTGAGCAGATGGTGGAAAAGGAACAGATGGGTGGGTGGGGATGAAGAGCCTGGGTTCGATCAAGGTCATATCGTCCGGTTTTCAGACCACCAT
Source organism: Bacteroidota bacterium (assembly GCA_038043105.1). Lineage (GTDB taxonomy): Bacteria > Bacteroidota > Ignavibacteria > UBA10030 > UBA10030 > VGWB01. Next base: position 727 of record JBBTCR010000521.1, on the reverse strand, counting down.
CCAGGATCTCGGCCGGTATGGATATGCACACCTCGGTGTTTCGCCATCGGGCGCGGCTGATTCAGTGTCACTTCGGCTGGCGAATTTGCTTGTGGGAAATCGCCAGGACGCGGCTGGTCTGGAGATGACTCTAGTTGGGGGCGCATTTGAGTTTGAATCGAGTTGTGTCGTTGCGCTGGCGGGGTCTGATTTCGGGGCAACACTTGATGGTCAGCGGTTGCCGCTCTGGACCTCTGCTCTCGTCAAAGCGGGACAAGTCCTTCGGTGTGGCTCAACGCAATCCGGAGCACGATCCTATCTTTGCATACGGGGTGGGGTTAGCGTTCCACACGTGCTTGGAAGCGCCTCAACACACGTTATGACGTCGCTGGGTGGCTTCCAGGGCCGGCCGCTTAGGGCCGGTGATGTCATCTCGTACCAAGAGCCGCCGGGCGGGGCTTCGTTCCGGCCTCAACGTGTCAAAGAGACCGCCCTTCAGCAGCTTGTGAAGAGGGAAGCTGTAAGGGTTACGCTCGGCCCTCAGGCCGACTTATTTTCCGATGAAGTCCGCTCCCTCTTTGCTTCATCGGTTTACCATGTAGCCGAGCAGGCAAATCGCATGGGCCTCCGCCTTTCGGGCCCACCCCTTAAACGACGGGTAGCTGCAGACCTTGTGACTGAGTGTGTTCCGCTTGGCGCTGTTCAGGTGCCTCACGATGGGGAGCCGATCATCCTGTTTGTTGAGCAT
>JBBTCR010000520.1:0-1857 GCA_038043105.1 Bacteroidota bacterium | reverse complement strand
GTTAAGAGGATTTCTTTACACGTAGCGCTCAGCGCGAGAGGAGATTCAAATGAGTGGTCTCGAGCGTACGATCAGATTTGCTCGACGATGATGCCTCCCATAGTTGACGTGGAGACTGGTGACTCGCCCAGGCCGCAGATATCCGCCGTCCTGTATCCTTGCGAGAGCGCTGAGTGGATTGCTTTTTCTACGGCATCAGCCTCCGTCACCAGATGCAAGGACAACCGAAGCATCATGGCAACTGAGGCAATGGCCGCGATGGGATTTGCTCTCCCCTGGCCGGCGATGTCGGGCGCCGAGCCGTGAACCGGCTCATAGAGAGCTACGGTCCCTCCCAGGCTTGCGGACGGAAGCATGCCAATCGAGCCCGTCAACATAGCAGCTTCATCGCTGAGAATGTCGCCGAAGAGGTTTTCCGTCACGATCACATCAAATTGGCGGGGATTTCGGATGAGCTGCATCGCGCAGTTATCAACGTACATATGCGTGAGCTCGACATCCGGATAACGTCTTGCCACTTCGTTCACAACGCTTCGCCACAACCGGGAACATTCCAAGACATTCGCTTTGTCCACTGAACAGACCCTCTTGCGTCGTTTCCTGGCAGCATCGAAGGCAACGACCGCAATTCTCTCGATCTCGTCGTCCGAATAAGTCATCGTGTTGACCGCGAGCTTATGATCGTCGGCCTCGTGAATTCCTCGCGGCTCACCATAGTACAAACCACCCGTCAGCTCGCGGACTACGATAAAATCGACATCGTGAATTGTTTCGGATTTCAAAGTTGAGGAATCAATCAGAGGGGAATATATTTTGGCTGGCCGAATATTTGCAAACAAACCGAGCTCTTTTCTTAAAGAGAGGAGAGCCCGTTCCGGCTTCAATTCCGGAGGATTGTTATCCCACTTTGATCCTCCGATCGCTCCGAGCAAGATCGCATCCGAATTCGCGCAGAGCAACAGTGTCTCAGAAGGGAGCGGGACACCAACTTCGTCTAGTGCCGCGCCGCCAATCAATGCTTCCTTTACTTCGAATCGATGATTGAATCTTTCTCCAATCTTCAGCAAGACCTTGATCGCTTCGCGGACCACGTCCGGCCCGATACCATCTCCCGGAAGGACCGCGATCTTATGTGTTCTGGGAATCACCTGTGGGCGCCTTCGTATGCACTGATCTCTGCAGCAAAGCTGAGGATGTAGTCGAGCTCATCCATTCCAGTTAGAAGGCAGTACTTCGAAAAACTATCGATCGGGAACGGAATCGGTTTGCCCTCGGGCAACCTGACTTCTTGAAGGGCCAGATCAACCTCGACTTCGGCTTCAGGGTTATGAGCGATGAGATCAATCAGCCGCCGGAAATCGGGAGCACCGACTTCCACCGGTAGAAGCCCGTTCTTGATGGAATTGTTCCTAAAGATATCCGCGAAGGAGGTGCTAATAAATGCACGAAAGCCGAAGTCTCGTAGCGCCCAGGCCGCGTGCTCTCGAGATGATCCACAACCAAAGTTATTTCCCACAAGAAGGATCTGAGCTCCGCTTACTTCTGGTTTGTTGAGAACAAAATCTGGTTTTGGCGAGCCATCTGAAAAATACCGCCAGCCGGCGAACAAACCTGCCGCCAATCCGGATTTGTCAGTGCCTTTCAGGAAACTTGCGGGGATGATTTGGTCGGTGTCGATATCATTGATCGGCAGGGACACTACACGCGATTTGATTTGAGAGAATTTCGTCATACATGTGCCGGACTTGTGCTGGTTCCAGAAAGCAATATTGTATTGCCTCGATCAGAAGACTGAACAGTAGAATCACCAACTCTCCTCAAAATAGACATCTGAATCTCATTAAAACTATTTTCCAT
>JBBTCR010000519.1:0-2130 GCA_038043105.1 Bacteroidota bacterium | reverse complement strand
GGCGATGACGAAAAACTAATGGGAATTCTTGCAGCCGCCATCGGGGTGGAAGAAACCCGGCGGCGAGAGCGAGAAACACTGCGAGAAACAAATGAAACTCTCAACGCAATCATCTCGTCGGCCCCGTTGGCTGTCTATGACCTCGACGCGAAGGGAAACGTGCGGAAGGTTTGGAATCCCGCCGCTGAACACATATTTGGCTGGAGCGCCAAAGAAGCGCTCGGCCAGCCATTGCCGTTTGTTTCGCCGGAGAAGCAATCAGAATTCTCTCAGATTCTCGGTCGGCTCCTGCGAGGCGAGCAGGTGAATGGATTGGACGTACGGCGCAGGAAGAAAGATGGCAGTCCAATTGACGTGCGACTATTTGCTGCTCCGCTACGAGATGTGCACGGACATATCGCTGGTGCAATGGCCCTCGTGGGGGATGTCACTGCTCAGAAACGAGCCGAAGCAGCGTTGAAGGAGAGCGAAGAGCGATACAAGCGCCTGGTTGAATTCTCTCCCGACGCTGTTGCCGTTCACAGTGAGGGCAAATTTGTCTTTGTTAATCAAGCTGGTGTGAAGATGATCGGCGCAAACAGCGTCGATGAGCTTATCGGCAAGCCGATTCTGGATATCGTCCACCCGGACTACAAGGAGATCGTAAAGCGAAGGGCCTTCCAGAAGCCAGGTGAGGAAAAAGAGGCACCATTTCTGGAAGAGAAATTCATTCGCTTTGACGGCACTGTGATTGATGTGGAGGTCGCCTCGGTTCCCATTACCTATCAGGGGAAACCCGCGATGCAGGTGGTGGCACGTGATATCACAAATCGCAAGCGCGTCGAAGAGGCCTTCCGGAATTCCGAATCGAGCTATCGCGGTTTATTTAACAGTGTGTCTGACGCAATCTACATACAGGACAAAGATGGGCGATTTGTCGACGTAAACAACGGCGCTGTGAAAATGTACGGCTATCCGCGCGAGTTTTTCGTTGGGAAGACGCCGGCCGTTCTTGCTGCTCCTGGCCTGAATGACATGCAGAAAACGCTTAACCTTGTGAAGAAGACCTTTGATGGCGAGCCGCAGCGATTTGAGTGGTGGGGGAAGAGGAAGAACGGAGAAACCTTCCCGAAAGAGATTCGGCTCAATAGAGGGACATACTTCGGGCAGGATGTCGTGATCGCTCTTGCTCAGGATATCACGGAGCGCAAGCGGGCAGAAGAGCAGCTGCGGCAATCTGAGGAGAAGTATCGCACGCTTTTCGAGGAATCGAAAGACGTGATTTATATCAGCTCGGTTGACGGCAAAATCCTTGATATCAATCCCGCTGGCGTTGAGCTGTTCGGTTTCTCATCGAAAGACGAGCTTCTCCGGGTTGATATAGCGCGTGATCTGTACTGGAATCCCGACGACAGAAACAACAGTCAGAGCATTCTCCGCCAGCAGGGATTCTTGAAGGATTTTGAAGTGGAGCTGAAAACCAAGGGGAGTGACAAGCTGGTTTGTCTTGAGAGTTCCACCCCCATGCGGAACGAGAGGGGGGGTATCATCGGATATCGAGGTGTTCTCCGGAATATCACGGGGAGAAAGCAAGCGGAAGAAGAGCTCAAGAAGTCGGAGCTTCGATTCCGCCGGGTGTGGGAGAGCACAATGGATGGGATGCGCATCATCGATGAATCAGGGAACATCGTGATGGTGAATGAGGCGTTCTGCCGCATGACCGGAAAGTCGAGAGGCGAGCTTGAAGGTAAGCCATATCATACGATCTACAAAACTGAATCTCCGGACGAGATCGAGCGAGACATGGGCCTGCTTCGGCAGCGGATCGCCTCGCGCACCGTTCAGGCACATTCAGAGGTCGAAACGACGCTCTGGGACGGGAGAAGAGTGTGGTTAGAATTATCGAATTCATTTCTGGAGATCGAGGAACATCGCCCGACGGTATTGAGCATCTTTCGCGACATCACGAGGCGAAGGGAGGCCGAGGAGGGGCTTCGGAAGCTCTCTCAGGCCGTCGAGCAGAGTCAGGTTTCGGTGGTTATCACAGACGTGTTTGGCAGCATTGAGTATGTGAATCCGAAGTTCACCGAGATTACCGGCTACAGCAAGGAGGAGGTGTTGGGAACGAATCCTCGGATTCTCAAGTCTGGT
>JBBTCR010000518.1:0-1301 GCA_038043105.1 Bacteroidota bacterium | reverse complement strand
TTCGAAGACATGGAGGTAGAGGCGCGTGCCACCCTCGATGGGTTTCTGTGTGCAGCGTCCCCACTCAAGACTCTCGAACGGGCTCGCGCTCGTGCCATAGATCGATTCGCCGCTGACCTTCATCCACTGACCGATTTCACGAAGACGATCAGTGCTCGCCTGAGGGAAAAGTCCTTCGGATGTTGGACCAACATTCAGCAAGAAGTTGCCGCCCTTGGAAGCGATGTCCGCCAGCTTGCGGATCAAGTCCTCGGTCGACTTCCAATTGAGATCGTGCTTGTTATAGCCCCAGTGATCGTTCATCGTCATGCACGTTTCCCAGTTGACTCCCGGAAGACCTGTCGCAGGAATCTCTTGCTCTGGTGTGCCGAAGTCACCGGCAAATTCTCCTTCTTTGGTGAATCCTTCCATCCCCGATCTTCCTGCGCCTACGCGGTTATTGATGATGATGTTCGGCTGGAGGTTCCTCACGTAGTTGTACAGATCTTTGCCGTATGTCGTGTTCCAAGTCGTTTCCCATTCCCCGTCAAACCACAACACACCGATCTCACCATAGTTGGCGACGAGCTCTTTCAGTTGATTCTTCATATGCTGAACGTAGCGGTCGAAATCGGCCCCTTGAGCTGAACGCTCCTTTTCCCATTCGCGACGTGGCAGATAATCGGGATGGTGCCAATCCATGATAGAATGGTACCAACAGATTTTTATGCCTTCTTTGTGACAAGCATCTGCCAGCTCTTTCAAGATGTCCCGCTTGAATGGCGTGGACATGATGTCAAAATCGGTGAACTTGGAATCGAACAGACAGAAACCGTCGTGGTGCTTCGAGGTGATGACGATGTACTTCATCCCCGCGTCTTTGGCCATGCGGACCCACTCCGCCGCATTGAACTTTACAGGATTGAACTGACTTACAAACTTTTCATACTCCTCGAGAGGAATCTGTGCGGTCGTGCGGATCCATTCTGCATGGTTGGTATTCCCCTTCCATTCCCCCGCGGGAATGGCATACAACCCCCAGTGGATGAACATGCCGAATTTCGCCTCGCGCCACCAGCTCATGCGAGCATCGCGTGCTTGCCTGGATTCCTGCAAATAATCCTTGGTCCGCACCTCTTGCGTGTGGGCAACGGACAGCCAAGTGAGGAGAATCGCTATGAAGTACCTCATAGGCGTGCTCTCTTGAGTTTATGGGAAGGAAATGCGAGAACCAGTCGTTGAGTGTGATGAGATAACGACGGGGCAGTTCTCGACGGTTGTTGTAATAGTCAAAGTGTGGCGCTATATTAGCCAACAAAAAC
>JBBTCR010000517.1:0-1272 GCA_038043105.1 Bacteroidota bacterium | reverse complement strand
GATGAACCTCGGCTCTTAATGCATCTATCCCAGGCTCGCTCCTCAGCCGCTGAAAGAGGAATACCTTCTCACCGGCCCGCTCGAGCCGACGAACGAGCCATATGCCATCGCGAAGATTGCCGCCATCAAATTGTGCCGTTACTACAACGAGCAGTATGGAACGAATTTCTTGTCCGTGATGCCAACGAATCTCTTTGGGCCGGGGGACAACTTCAATCTTGAAACCTCACACGTCCTTCCAGCTCTGATGCGGAAGTTCCATTTGGCTAAATTGCTGAACCGGGGGCACGCGAAACAGGCGATAGAGGACATCAAGCAGCGACCGCTTGGTTTTGGTCTCCAACTCGGGAGCGATACCAGCGAGCCGGCAATTGAGATTCTGCTTCAACGCATCGGTGTGACGTCGAAGTACGTTGAGCTCTGGGGCACAGGCGGTCCATTGCGGGAATTCCTCTATGTTGATGACCTGGCGGACGCAGTCGTGTTCTTGATGATGAACACTGATTTCAAAGACGTCGGCGAGTTTGTCAACATCGGCTCAGGGCGTGACCTTCCCATCAGAGAGCTGGCAGATCGCATTCGGGAGATCGTCGGATTCCCTGGCGAAATCCGCTTCGACTCATCGAAGCCCGACGGCACACCGCGAAAGCTTTTGGATACGTCGCGGATGAAGTCGCTGGGCTGGGAGCCGAAAACCTCCCTGGATGAAGGATTGAGGCTCACCTATCGGTGGTACCTTGAACACTAAGTGCTCTATTTCACAATTACGGTGACGTATTTATTGCCAAATGGTAACTGCTCAGCGTACGGTGCTTTAGAAACACAGTCGCTGTTTTGGATGATGGATCCCACAAAGTCCCCTCTGCGGCGCCCGCATGTGTGAGAGCGAGAGGGGATTTTCCGCCAGAGGCGGATGCGCCCTTGGCGCAAGGGGTGTGTGCCTTTGCAGCGCAAGATGCTCTTCGTCGTGCGATTCCCGATTAGAAGCACACACCCCTGTTGTCCCCTCTCTCAGCCCACCGACTCCCGCACGAGAGGGGACTTTTGGATCTTGGATAGTGCTCACAACACGCGTTGATCTCGCCCGCCAGATTCCGACTTGTCGGGACGAAGCAAGCCCTCCTTATGAGATTGCTTCGCTCACTTCGCTCGCAATGACACCTGGATTGCATACGCTACCGTATTTGTGAAATCATCTACTTAGCCGATCCTCCCCGGAGCTTCAATTGGCAATTGTTCGGGAGATTTATTAGATTTTGATTGAGAAATCAG
>JBBTCR010000516.1:0-1294 GCA_038043105.1 Bacteroidota bacterium | reverse complement strand
GCCAGGTCTACGCCTCGTATTTTTCCAAGGATCTGCAGGCCCTGGTGAACCAAGTCTTCAAGGAACGGGAGCCGCTGGTCGTCGCGATGCCAGCGGCCTATCGAGGCTGACAGGGCATCCCGTCGGTCGCGAAGAGCTGCGTCTGCGTGCTCAGCGACTGTAAGATTGACGCGCGAGGACTGCGGATGGAAATCTGCGAATAGACTCGACTTCTGGTTTAGGCGCTATGACGTTTCTGGTGTGGCCGCAAAAGCGTCGAAATAATGCGAGAGCCGTGCGTAGCGCCTATACAACTTTTCGTCATTCCGGGACCAGAATTGTGCATGCTGTTCCCGAACCCATTGATGTGCCTCTCGTTTCGCCGCAACGAGGTTCGCCGACGCCTTCAACACCGCTGGCGAGAGCATGTGGAGCATGGGCCAGCCATCGTCGGACGTACAAATGAACTCCTTGCTGCGAGTGGCCATTCGCGCGGCATACGCGTCGAGCGGTTCCGCCGGTGACAGGTGCTCGATGAAGTTGAGATAATCGACCAGGCCGCGCCCGACGAGGATTCGCGGATATTCGGCCATTCGCGATTCCAAGGTGTAGGCGCTGAGCAGCGCGGGACCGTAGACCTCGTTTGGAAGAATCTCCACTCCAATCCCGACATCGACTCCGGCGCGCCATGGGATACCTTGAGCCAACGACAATAGCGACAGGGCGGAGAGACCAAGTAAGGCGTTCCACGCGTCGACCACAGCCCGAGCCCGGCTGAGACGTTCGTCAACACCATCGACCTGCAGAGGGAAGGCCACGGTGAAGCAATCCGAAAACCCCGTCTGAAACGCCTCCAACGTGCGAACGTTCGTGAACTCGTCCCGACGTTCAGGTGGAAGGTTTGCTAGCGCGTCTTCACTGACATGCTTGTTGTTGGCCAGCCACTCGGCAACAGACGTGCGGACGTTCCGCACGACGGCACCCGTTTCTGACATTGCTTGAAAGAAAGCGTCCTTGTCCTCATTCGTCCTCGGAACGCCCTTAAACTGGGACAACTTCTCGCGTTGCCCGAGGAGATCGACAAACGCAACGAAGTAGAATCCAGCGGTCATGTTGAGCTGCGACATTCAGCGACTGTAGCCGTGTTGTTCTCCGACTGCAATGTGTGACCGAATAGCAGAAAGCGAACGTCACCATTGGTCGTGACCACTGAGTGTGACGGTCACCTGCGCCGGCGCTATCCTGCGAACATCTTGCCGGTGCCTCATGGTACCCTCGCGTGCTTGCTGCCTTCGCGCAGTTCGGCAATGACTTG
>JBBTCR010000515.1:0-2839 GCA_038043105.1 Bacteroidota bacterium | reverse complement strand
GATTTCACCATCTTCACAAGCACCACCCCGTGCCGGGGCACCGTTGCCGAGAACTCCTTGTCATAGGTCCCAAGGTCCTTCTGTCGCCACAAGTCGCGCACCTTCTGCTTGCCTTCGATGCCGAGGTCGCTCCACCGAGCTTTGATATCGGATTTCCAGATACCTCGGTTGAACAATCCAACTGCTTTCGATCCGTCTTCCATGGCCTTCGCCCAAACCTCAAAGTCGCCTTCCTTGGAGACACGGCTCGCCTGTTTCCCAAGTGGATCTTGACTGACTTCCAGCACCTCATCGTTTGTCAGCAGGTTCAACGTGAAATCATCGAGCTGAGTCATGTCGCACCCGATGAGGAGCGGCGAAGAAAGGAGACACCATAGGCTGATGTGAGTATACTGCTCGTTTGGTGTAAGCCTCGTCGGATGGAGCATCGGCCCCCACCCGACCTTGCCGACGACAAGCATGTCGGGATCGTTCCAGTTTCCGGGCCTCGCATACTTCTCGTGGCCAGCCTGGGAAAACCCGATGCCTGACATGCTTTCCCAAGTGTCAACAATATCTCCTGTCGTACGCCAGCTGTTACCACCAACCTCGGCACCCCACTCCGAAACGTTTCCCATGCCGTACTGGCAAAGACTGTAGACGATGTCACGCTTCACTTTGTCGAGTGCAGCGCGCATCACGAAGTAAGGTTTCTTCAGTTCGGGGAGACTGTTGTCCTTCGCGATGCGTCCGTAGGAGCACCAGTCGTATTTCAGATAATCAATGCCCCACTCGGCATACTGCTGCGCGTCTTTCTCTTCATACTGATAACTCGCGGTGAAACCAGCGCACGTCAGCGGACCGGGCGAAGAGTAAATGCCCATCTTCAGGCCCTTCGAATGAACAAAGTCGCTGAGCGCTTTCAAGTCGGGGAACTTCTTGTTGGTATTGATCATTCCCTGGGCGTTGCGCGACTCACCCATCAGTATCGGATCGTCCGAGTTCGGTTTGATCTCCCAACAGTCGTCAATGTTGATGTAGGTCCATCCGTGGTTGATCAATCCGCTCGTGACCATGGCATCGGCAGCCGCTCGAACTTTCTGGTCATCGACGGCGCTTGCGAAGCAATTCCAACTGTTCCAGCCGAGAGGAGGCGTGAGGGCAATTTGATCGCCGGAGACAATTTTGAGTTCTCGGTTCGCGGTTCCCAAAGCATTCTTGGCCTTTAGTGTGACAATGTACGTCCCACTGTCGTTGACCGCGCCGGTGATGTGACCCGTGGCTTTATCGAGAGTCAGTCCCGTCGGCAGACCCTCCGCCGAAAATTCCATCGGCCGGTTGCCGGTCGCGGCGATAGTGAATAGAAACGGATTCCCGGGCCGGACACCGAAGACCTTCGGGCCGTTGATCTTTGGTCGCGGCGATGGTTTCGGCGTAAGGATCACCGCCGCCGCGTTCGATTCATGTGAGCTGACATAGAGCTTTCGAATTGCGTTCAGGTCGCTCGCCGTCTTGACGTTTGCAACCAAAGCTTTCGCCTTCTCAAGTTCCTTAGGTGTGTCAAAGAGTGCGGTGTTCACGTATCTCGTGGCAAGATCCGCGAAATCTCCGGGCTTCCAATCATTGAACCAGATGCTATCCTCGCGCTCCCATTCCATCTCCCGCGTACTTTTCCTGTCGGTGAAATCCCGTTGCACGAGCGCCCAGATCGCATTGACGCCGGCATCTTCGAGCCGGAAATAGAACGCAAACGCACCCTGATTGTTGTTGATCTTCATCAGGAACGCATTTTCCCCTTTCTTCAGCCGAAGGTCAAGCTTCTCCTGGTCTGGATCACATCCACGGTCGATGTTGCGAGCAAGGACGTTCTCCCCGTTTAGCCAGACTTTGATGCCGTCATCGCTGCCGAGCGACACGGGAAGAATTGTGTCATTCCGAACAGTCATCGTGCGATAGAGATAGATTGCGCATTTGGCTTCCCGACCGAGATCAATGACAGTACCGTCCACCCAATCGAGTTTCTGTTGCCAGCGAAGATTCCCATACTCCTTGTCGAGGTCGATTTCCCGTTCCGGCTCGAACGCCTCGCCAAACGCGCCTGCCCCGCTGGCCTTGAACGGTCCGATTGCATACCATGGGCCCAAGATCCTCATTTGCATGTCTTGCTCACTGCCGCGCAGTTGGATCAATGCTTCACGCGAAGCGCGCATCGTCTCATGCCAGGTCGCTTTCTTAACGTAATAGGTCGGATCCTCGGCGAAGAGCGTCCCACCGAAGAGACAGAGTGCAAGCATCAAAAGGAGGAGTTCATTTCGCTTCATGGTGAACCTCCGATGTTCATAAGTTCTGATATTACTTCAGTTTCTTCAGATGAGCTGCCCATCCTCCGCCAGGCGCGAGATGGATCTTCAACACATCCGATTTGCTGATATCTTTTTTTCCCTTCTTGTAGTCGCTCGCATAGCGGTCTGCATTCAGACCATCTGCGTATGTCGTCATCTCGTATCTGCCGGAGTCAAGGAAACCAAACCCAATCTCGAAATCCCGCGGCGTCCAGTCTGTCATCGAGCCGATGAACCAGTCGTTTCCCTTCTTGCGCGCGACCGTGATGTATTCACCTGCCTTAGCGTTGAGAGCCTTGGTCTCATCCCACGTGGTCGGAACGACGGAAAGGAATTCCATGGCCTCCGGCTCGCGGAGGTAGTTCGAAGGAGCATCACAGAGCATCTGCAGCGGGCTCTCGTACACGACGTACATCGCAAGCTGGTGAGATCTTGTGCCCTGACTCATCGGCTGATTGAAGATGGGCTTGAAGTTCTCCTTCGTCGCATTAATCATGGTGCCGGGAGTATAGTCCATA
>JBBTCR010000514.1:6867-10682 GCA_038043105.1 Bacteroidota bacterium | reverse complement strand
GAGCAGGAGATCGAGCCGCTCACGCGCGGTCAGTTTGCCTTTCTTGTGTTGTTCGTCGATGCGGTTTTGGCCTCCCCCGAGAAGTGCCTTTGCCCGCAGGTCCTGCAGTTGTTGGATCTTGTCTTTACTCATAGCGATAACGCCGACGTTGAGTTTCTTAACTTGATGTGCTGACGATGTGTCAATATAGGAAAGGGGCAAGCCTTAATCAAGGATACCGTACTCGGAGCAATCAGAAAAAATGAAAGCGACGCACCCGATGCTCCGGGCACGTCGCTTAGTGAGGTAACTTGATGCGTTTTACTTGGCAAACACTTCTTCTGGGATCAGCGCAGGTTCCTCCTTCCGCTCCTCCACAGGTTGAACAGCCTTGCGCTTCTCGGTTGACAAATACGTATAGAGAGCGGGAACAACATACAAGGTAAGGCCGAGAGAAAAGAGCAATCCACCGATGACGACGATGCCCAGCGACACCCGGCTCTGGGCACTGGCACCCAACGCCAACGCGATAGGCAGGGCACCGAGCACGGTAGCGAGGCTCGTCATCAAGATGGGGCGCAACCGAAGCGTCGCCGCTTCGATGACGGCCTCTTTGACTGGCAAGCCGGCGCGCTGGCGCTGATTGCCAAATTCGACGATCAGAATTCCGTTCTTCGTCACGATGCCGATCAGCGCGATGACACCGATCTCGCTAAAGATATTGAGCGACTGGCCGAACACCCCAAGGGAAAGCACGGCGCCGGCAAGCTCCAGCGGCACCGTGAACATCGTAATCAGTGGATCACTGAAGCTCTCGAACTGCGCGGCAAGAACCAGATAAATCAGCACCACGGCAAGGAGGAAAGCGAAGATCAGGCTCGACGAGCTCTCCGCGTAGTCTCTGGAGACACCGGTGAGTGCGGTGCGAAACGACTCGTCGAGAACCTTTTTGGAAATCCGGTCCATCGCCGCTATTCCATCCCCCAGCGTGACGCCCGGAGCCAGACCTGCAGACACCGTCGCGGAAATGTACCGATCATACCGGTATCGCTGCGGTGTCGCGCTCTGTTCGCTCAGGCGGATGATGTTATCCAGCTGAATGAGCTCACCTCTACTGTTCCTCACATAGATCGACCGCAGGTCCAGCGGTTCGTTGCGATTGTCACGGGTTGCAAGGCTGATGATTTGGTACTGCTTTCCGTTCATAATGAAGTATCCAACCCGCTGCCCGCTGAAATACAGTTGGAGCGTTTGTGCGACATCCATCATCGAAACGCCGAGCGCTCTCGCCTTTTCACGGTCGATCGCAAGTTGGAGCTCCGGCTTGTTGAACTTCAGATTCACGTCGAACATCTGGAAGGAGGCATCTTGCCGCAACTCCTCGAGGAACTTGGGGAGCACATCTCGGAGTCTCTCAAAGTCGGGCGCCTGGATAACGTACTGGACGGGCAGTCCGCCGCGCCGTCCAACGCTGATGGTCTGTTCCTGCGTCACGAACGTACGAGCATCGGAAAACTGCTGAACAAATCGGGTGAGGTCCTCGGCGATCTCCTGTTGCGATCGCGTGCGCTCACCGGGATCAGTCAGTGAAAGGCGGATGAATCCGCTATTGGACCCACTCGACCCAAACCCGCCACCCACGACCACCTGGACGTTGTTCTTTTCCGGAACGGAGGTCTCGATCGCATGCAGGAGCTGGTTCATGTATCCATCCATATACTCGAACGTCGACCCCTCGGGAGCCGTACTTGAAATCTGAAGCCGCGAGCGGTCCTCCAGCGGGGCAAGCTCCGATGGGAGGAGTGCACCAATGCCGAAGATGAACGCCACGGAAGCAACCATGATGACAATCGCCAGCCAGCGCCTCTTCACGAAGGCGGTGAGGGATCGATTGTACCCACTGATCAACTTACGGAAGAACTTCTCGGTCTTCCTGTAAAACCAGTTCTCCTCCTCGCTCTTCTTGAGCCATCGCGCACTCATCATCGGCGTCAGCGTCAACGACACGAACGCGGAGATCAGGACAGATCCTGCAACCACGACGCCAAACTCCCGAAAGAGTTTCCCGACCAAACCCTGCAGGAAGATGATCGGCAGGAACACCGCGGCCAGGGTGATGGTGGTCGAAATGATCGCAAAGAAGATTTCCTTTGAACCCCTGTGTGCCGCCTCGATCGGATCATATCCCCGTTCCAGCTTCTGATAGATGTTCTCCAAAACGACGATCGCATCGTCCACCACCAGTCCTGTCGCGAGCACGATCCCAAGGAGCGTCAAGATGTTGATGGAGAAGTTCGCCAGATACATGATGAAAAACGACCCGATCAACGAGATGGGAATCGCGACGACGGGGATGAGTGTCGTTCGCCAGTCACGAAGGAAGAAGAAGATGACAAGCACAACGAGGGAGAACGCTATCAGGACGGTCTCCTCGACCTCCGTGATCGCTGTTCGGATGTTTCTCGTGACATCGAAGGCGGGGACCAGCGCGATGTCGGATGGGAGATCTCTCTGGATTTGAGCTATCCGTTTGTACACTTCGTCCGCGATCGCAATGTGGTTCGCCCCCGGCTGCGACACCACGACGACCCCCACCATCGGGACAGCCCCCTTCCCTCGCATAATGGTCCGCTCGTTCTCCTCCCCCAGCCTTGCGTAACCGACATCTCCAAGGCGGACCACTCGTCCGCCATCTTCCTTCACGATGAGGTCGTTGAACTCGTGGGCTGTGCGCAATCGACCCAGCGTTCTAATCGTCAGTTCGGTCGAACGACCTTCGATCCTGCCTGAGGGAAGCTCGATGTTTTCCCTGTTCAAAGCGGAGATGACATCGAGCGGAGTCATGCGGAACGCCGCCAGCCGCGCGGGGTCCAGCCAGAGCCTCATCGCATAGCGCTTTTCCCCCCAGATCCGCACTTCGGCAACGCCGGGCACCGTCTGAAGGCGCTCTTTGAAAATGTTGTTGGCGATCTCGCTCAGCTCCAGGAGGCTCCTCGTCGGACTTTGGACCATGATACTGAGAATCGGCATCGCATCGGCGTCGGCTTTCGTCACGATAGGTGGTTCGGCGTCGGGCGGAAGATTTCTCACCGCCCGCGAGACCCGATCGCGCACATCGTTGGCGGCCGTCTCCATGTCAACTCCGAGGTCAAACTCAACCGTAATATTGCTGCGGCCATCGCTGCTGGAGGACGTGAGGATACGAATGCCCGCAATGCCGTTGATGGATGCTTCGAGGGGCTCCGTTATCTGCGTCTCAATAACGTCGGCGTTCGCGCCGGGGTAGCTTGTGGACACAGTGATCACGGCGGGATCCACTGCGGGATATTCGCGAACACCAAGAAAGGTGAACCCGATTGCGCCGAACAGCACAATCAGGATTGCGCAAACTGTCGCCAGGACAGGTCGATCAATGAAAACCGAAGAGAGTGTCATAGTCCAAGGGTCTCTTGTTGGGTGTGTCTTCCGCGAACCTATTTCTCAAGCGTCACCGCGACCGGAGCGCCGGGCCGGAGCTGCAAAAGCCCTGCAGTCACCAAGGTATCGTTTGTCTGCAATCCCTTCACGATCTGGATCTGTTCTTCTGTACGAATTCCTGTTTCGACGGCCACGAGTGTCGCCAGTCCGTTCCTCACCACGTACACCTTCTGACCCTGCATATCGGGGATTACCGAGTAGGTCGGGATGAGGACGGCATCATCCTGACGCTTGAGCAGCAACTCAATCTTGGCGAACGACCCGGGGAGGATCATCTCGCGATCATTCCGCGCAATCGCCCGCAGCTTCAGGGTGCGTGTCACGGGATCAACCTTCGGCTCAATGGCGTAGATCGTCCC
>JBBTCR010000514.1:0-6767 GCA_038043105.1 Bacteroidota bacterium | reverse complement strand
GCTTCAGGGTGCGTGTCACGGGATCAACCTTCGGCTCAATGGCGTAGATCGTCCCCTCATTCTGCTTGCTGGACCCTTCAAGAGTGAATCGGATCTTGTTCCCTTTCTGCACCATTCCGGAGTACTTCTCTGGAATGGAGAAGTCGATTTTCACGGAACTGATATCTTGCAGCCTCGCGACTAACGTCGATGTTGAAACGTAGCTTCCCTCGCTGATGTACCGAAGCCCGATGATCCCGCTGAACGGGGCACGGAGCGCCAGTTTCTCGAGCTGGGCATTCAGCAGATTCACTTCAGCGTTCACACCATTCAGCTCGTTCAGGATCTCATCATATTGCTCCTGGCTGATGGCGTTGACTTCCCTCAGCCTTCGCTGACGGGATTCCTTCTCCTCGAGGAGCTTTCTCTTCGATTCCGCCTTCTGCAGCTGAGCGCGCAATTCACTGTCATTGATCTTGACGAGTAAATCACCCTTCTGAACGTGGCTCCCCTCCCTGAAGAGGATTTGCGTGACTTTTCCCGACACCTCGCTATACAGCTCCACCTCCTCGGTTGCCAGAATGTTGCCCGATGCGAGGATCTTGTTGTCCAGTGGCCTTGGGGTGATTACGATGCCCCGGACCGGGAGACGCATCTCACCCGATCGAGGGTTGGCCCCTGAGGGTCGTTGTTGTCTCTCCTGAGACCCGGATGATGTCAAGAGCACTACCAATGCTACTGCAACAATTGGTACGATCACGAGAAGAATCTTTCGATATCTCACAAAAGAAGCCAAGTTTCCTCCGATCAATAATCTAACTGTTCTGCGGTCTGACTACCATCAAAGAACATCCCTGCCGGATGCTTTGGTTCCTCGACTATTCGTACCGCAGCGCATCGATGACATTGGACATTGCCGCCTTCCAGGCCGGATAGATGCCGAAGAAGATGCCAACGAACGATGCGAAGGCAAAGCTCACAATTATTGAGTTGACAGAGATCATCGGCGTCAGATTTCCATACGTCGTGACCAGATAGGATGCGAGCACCCCCAGACCGATACCAAAGCAACCGCCGACAACGCTCATGACGACGGATTCAATTAAGAACTGCCACATAATGTCGCGTTTGCGAGCGCCGATCGCTTTACGAACGCCGATTTCCTTTGTGCGCTCGGTTACCGAGACGATCATAATGTTCATAATGCCGATGCCACCGACCAGCAGAGAAACTGCTGCAATTCCCGCCAGGAGAAAGGTAAAGGTTTGCTGCGTTTCCTGAAACGTGGAGATAATATCGGCCTGATTTCGGATGGTGAAATCGTTGTCCTGGTCTTCGCGGAGTCTGTGCTCCCGACGCAGAATGCGCTCGATATCGAGAAACGCTTCATCCATTCTCTTGTCGCTAACCACCTTCGCCGTCATCTGAGAGAGATAATCAACGCCGAACAATCGGCGCTGCGCTGTTGAGAGGGGAACGATGATTTGGTCGTCGGGATTTTGCCAACCGCTTTGACCCTTCGATTCGAGAACACCGATGACCTCGAAGTTTATCCCTGAAATGCGAATTCTTTTACCAAGCGGATCGGATGTTGGGAAGAGGTTATCGACAATGCTCTGACCCACAACGCACACAGTCGCCACGCCGCTCTCCTCGGAGTGCGTGAAATATCGGCCCGCAACGGCCTTGGAATTTCGAACCTCCTCATACTCCGGCGTGGTCCCAACGATCCTCGTGTTCCAGTTGCGATTCTCGTACTTGACCTGAGCCTGGCGATTGAACTCGGGCACAACCGCGTCGATCGCCGGTGCCTTTTCTGTGATGGCGCTCGCGTCGCTATTCTTCAACCTCATGCTCGTGCCGAACTGTACAACGACGACCCCGCCGCCTCGCTGTGCACCGGGTGAGATATACAGCAAATTCGTGCCGAGCGATTGAATGCGCTCGATCACGGCTTTTTGAGCCCCCTCGCCGATCGCGATCATCGTAATGACTGCCGCCACGCCGATGATGATACCAAGCATAGTCAGCAGCGCCCGCAGCTTGTTCGCGACCAGCGCAGCCAGCGCCGTGAGAAAACTCTCTTTGAAGTTCATGGTTGCTCCTCAGCGCCTTCCGCCGCCGCCCGGCGATGCGGTCACTCGGCTGCCACCGGTCATGCCGCCCAAGCCACTCATGCTCCTCATACGCTCATTCATCTGTTCAGCGGCAATTTTCGCGCGCGAGAGGGTTGTTATTTGGATCTCATCCCCTTCTTCAAGTCCGTCGAGCACTTCGGAATAATCGAAGTTGCTTGGACCGACTTTGACCAGCTTCGGAACGAACTCTTCGCCTTCCTTAACCAGAACGATCCGTTCCTTCACCTCGTTGGTATTGCTCACTTGAGACTGTCGCCGTGCACGGAAGCCTCCTTCTCCACCCATGCCTTCCATCCCGCCTGGACCGCTGCGGAACGCCATCATACCACCGCCGCCCGATTGTCCTCCTTGTGCACTCATCCGTTGCTGGAACTGGGCAAGCATCCGCTGGCGTTCTTCAGGAGACATCTTTTCCGTCCGCTCTCGCATTTGAGCACGAAGCTTTTGCCGTTCCTCTGGAGACGCATTCTGCATCTTCTGGCGCAATTCATCCATGCTCAGTTCTTTTTCCGGCTTGGCCTCGTTTTTCTCATCCTTGACTTCCCTCTGAGCTATCGCTCTCCCTTCTCCCGCTTGGGCTTCGCGCGTGCTATCGGTCTTGAGAGAAGCGAGGAGCGCCCTTCCCTGCTCGCTCCGCGGATCTTTCAGCGCCTCATTCGGGACAAGCACAACACTTTGCCGACGAAAGATTTCAATGTCGACCGAAGCGCTCATTCCGGCTTTCAACTTGCTATCGACGTTCCGAACCAGAATGACAACATTGAATGTCGTAACGTTTTGCTGCGTTTTTCCCAGTGGAGCGATACGGATGATCTCCCCATAGAACGTATCCTCAGGGTATGCATCTGCAACAACCTTCGCTCGCTGGCCGACCTGCACTTTGCCGATATCCACCTCGTCAACGTTCGTTTCGACGTGCACTTCCGCCATATCGGCAATCGTTGCAATGAGCGTTCCGCCGCCAACGTTCGTTACACCTGAAGAGATGATCTGCCCGATTTCGACGTTCTTCGTGAGGATGGTACCTGAGATGGGGGCCATCACGCGAGTGTCACGGAGCCGCTCGTCCGCGTTCGATAATGCTGCACGCGCTTTCACGAGTTGAGATTGAGTACGGACGTACTCGACGTTGGCTTGATCCCGCTCCTGCTGGGAGCTCAACCCTTTCGCAAACAATTCCTCGGCCCTCTTGTTGCTGTTGTCGGCCTGTTTGGCACTCGCTTCGCTCAACGCAAGGTCTGCTTTGGACTGATCATAGTCATTCTTGGCGATTCGTTGATCCAAAGCAACGAGGAGTGTCCCTTTTGTCACATACATCCCCTCAACGAAGCTCAGCTCCTCAACCTGGCCACTGGCTTTCGATTTGATCTCAACCTTGTTGATGGGTTGAACAACACCATTCGCAGAGACGGTGAGATTGAGGTCACCGCGTTCAATCTTCGCGACACGTGTTATCTGGCCAGTGGGGATAGGATCAGTTTTCCCGTTGTTGCCGAGGAAATAGTAGCCTAACGCCACGGCAGCGATCACGAACATACCGATATAAATAAACATCTTCTTCATTCAACATCGCTCCTTGATTTTGAGTAAGTGATGTTACGCAAAACCGGAAATTGTCGGGTTCGCACCGAAAAAACCACACACCCCTCTGCTCCCCTCTCTCAACCCGCAACCCGACGCTCGAGAGGGGACGTGTAAAGCGTGGATCATAACGCACCGCAAAACCTGAGAGCAATCAGTCCCCTCTATAGCAAGGGTGTCGTGCGCTGGGGAGAGGGGATGTACCTGTCCGCCGCGCTTTTTGGCGGAGGGGTGTGTGCTTTTCAATGAGAGTTTGTCCGATTTTGGCTCCTACGTAAGGGTGTCTGCGTAACATCAGTCAGTAGTTGAACAACGACACTCGGGATAAGAACGTTTACACGCCTGAGGAAAACGCGAAGCAGCCTGCGGCGCTCACTTACTATAATTTCCCCGCCTCTTCCCTTCCCGTTCGTCCATCTCCTTTATATAATCATCATAGAGCTTGTTCTGTTCCTCCGTTAGCAGCTTTCTGATGGACAGCCTGAGGGTATCTCGCTTGGATTGGAATGCTTGCGAGTAGTGTTTCTGCACTTCGCCGAACTTTTGCCGGAACGACTCAAAAATTGAATCCACCTGGGTTGCCTGCGCCGGACTCAGCTTCAGGCGTTCAGCGAACTGCTTTTGAACCTCAGCTCTCGACGGCCGGTGAGTATTCGGCTGGCTGGCAAAATATGTCCTTCCGATAAAGCCACCGGCGATCCCCCCGAGGAGGAAGCTCACGAGTATAAAGACGAAGGTCTTCGTTTTCAGTTCCATTGGGACCTATCCTATTTGGTAAGAGCTGCGAACACAACGTCATCTTTCGAAATGTCACCTTGATTCTCCAGAACGCGTTGGGTCAGCGAATCAGTCGCCTCACCGGCGAGATAACGATCGACGCGAACAGGCGGCTCGGATTTAAGAAATGTCCCCAAGCCGACGAGACAGATCACCAACACCGAAAGGCCAAACACGACATTTCGCGCAAACCGCTCCGCTCCAAGCCAGGCCAGCGTGTTCTCTTTTTCGCGCCGAGCTGCGCGTAAGACGGAATACGCGAAATTCTGTGGAAGCGACACATCAGCCGCAGATCGGATCTGATGCTTGATGGAGCGTAATTCCTCCAGACGGAGCCTGCAGGATTCGCATGAACGGAGATGCTCAGACAGCTCACGCTGGTGAGGTTCCGGCAGTTCCCCGTCAAGGTAGGGCGACAGTAACCGTTCAATGCGTTTGTGGTTCATGATCGCTCCTTGAAATACCCCTTGAGTAATTTCCTGAGCTCTTCACGAGCCCGGAAGATTCTTGATTTCACGGATTGTGGCGAGATGCGCAAAGTCTTGGCGATCTCACCGTATGAAAGATCCTCGTACTCTCGAAGAAGAATCACTGTTCGATGATTCGGTGAAAGCTTCTGCAGCGCATCCACAATCACCTGTTGTTTTTCCTTCGCGAGGAGTGCGTCTGCGGCAGTGACCTTGTCTTTCGACCGCTTTTGCTCCTCGAGCTTGCGCTCGGTAAAGAACTCTAGCGGAATCACTTTTCTGATCTTCCTGCGCCGGATTTCATCGATGCAGAGATTCACAGCAATCCGGTAGATCCACGAGTACAGCGAGGCATCAAACTCGAATCGAGCCAACGACTTGTAGACTCGAATGAAAACCTCTTGGCTAAGATCTTCGACCTCCTCTCTGCTGCCCAGCGTCAGGTAAATGATGTTTGCTACCTGATGCTGATACCGGCGGACAAGATCCTCAAAGGCCTTTTCATCACCGGCTCGAAAGGCTTCCACTAACTCGAAGTCGTCCGCAGTCTGTTTCACGTGAGTCTTTGAGATAAACGATTATGAAGCTGGAAAGTTTCTCTGACAACCATAGCTATCGGTTCGAATTTTTTCGCCCGTAAATGCCCCTCAGAATGCCTCTGAAACCCCTGAAAAACGGCAAAGCCCAACCCCATCTGGGACTGGGCCAACCTCACGGTTAGCTTTCGTTGAACGTGCTACTCCAGTATGCTGTCAATAACGCCGCCCCCCACGACATCTTCACCATCGTAGAGAACGACGGATTGGCCAGGCGTAATTGCGCGCTTCGGCTCATCGAATACAACGCGAAACTCTCCATCCCCCTCAGCGAACACTCGCGCCGGCGATGCCTCATCCTTGTAGCGCACCTTCGCGTACACCGGCATGCCATCTGACAACTCCGAGCGACTGATCATATTCAGCCTCCGCGCACGGAGACCTCGGTGGAAGAGATCGCGCTCCCCTCCAATTCGAATCGAGTTCGTCGCGCTATCAATCGCCGTCACGTACATCGGTTTGCCGTACGCCCCAATGCCCCTGCGCTGTCCGATCGTATAGAACGGATATCCACGGTGCTTGCCGACAACCTCGCCCTCCCGGACGATGTCACCGCCGAGCACTCGGCTCTCGAGCTCAGGCTGGCGCTCTTTCAGAAACCGTTCATAATTGTTGTCGGCTACGAAGCAAATTTCGAAGCTCTCTTGCTTGTCCGCGTTTCTCAGTCCGAACTTCTGAGCGAGCTGCCGCACTTCTTGCTTGTGCATTCCGCCCAGCGGAAACATGGTCTTCTTCAGGGCAGATTGCGAGAGTGCCCAGAGGGCGTAGGACTGATCCTTGCTGTCGTTCACGGCCTTTGACACGACATAGCGGTTGTAGGTTGAATCAAAGCGTACTCTCGCATAATGGCCTGTGGCCACAAAATCCGCCCCCAATGCTTCCGCCTTCCGCAGGAGCTCACCCCACTTGATCTCCCTGTTGCAGATGACGCAGGGATTCGGTGTCCGGCCCCGGAGGTATTCTTCGACGAAATTGTTGATCACTTCCCGGCCGAACGCTTCCCGGAAGTCCACTACGTAGTGAGGGATTCCGATCTTCGCCGCTGCCATCCGTGCGTCGTTCATCGCACCCAAGCCGCAGCAGCTCGTCTCGTTGGCCACATTCCCACCGACCTCATCGAAATCGTACGTCTTCATCGTAACGCCGATCACCTTGTAGCCTTGTTCCGCCATCAGGGCCGCTGTGACCGACGAGTCAACGCCGCCGCTCATTGCGACAACAACCGTTAT
>JBBTCR010000513.1:0-1490 GCA_038043105.1 Bacteroidota bacterium | reverse complement strand
TGTGTGAATTCGAGTTGCGAGTTCAACCTTTTGAAAACAAAAATGCGAGAAGCTTCGGCACAGCAAATCTTCTCGCATGTAGAATTTCGAGTCGTCAGTTGAGATGTTTCGCGATCTTCTCCGCCAGCGTTCGCTTGGGAACAGCTCCAACAATTTGATCAACGACCTTACCGTTCTTGAAAATCAGCAGCGTCGGAATGCTCCGTATTCCGAATTGAATTGGGGTTTGTTGGTTCGAGTCAACGTCGACTTTGCCGACTTTGAGTTTCCCCGAGTATTCCCTCGCGAGTTCCTCAACGACCGGGGCGATAATTTTGCAGGGTTCGCACCATTCAGCCCAAAAATCCACCAAAACAGGGGTCTGCGATTCCAGGACTTCAGTCTTAAAGTTCGTATCAGTCACTTCTACAGGTTTCATCAGCTATCCTTCCTTTTTGAATTTATCCTTGCAGCCGGACAGACGATGGTCCAAGCAGTTGCTTTACCGAACCGATGAACTGAGCGCTCGGTTCCACGGTCAACGTGCGGCTCAAATATAACGATTTCTTGTCTAATCCGCCACCGGCGACGTTGAAGTAGCAGGTGCACTTGCCTCGATGCCGTTCCATAATCTTGCGGAGTTCGAGAATCGTCTCTTCGTTCATGGAATCCAGATTCACCGAAATCGCAATGCTCTTGGTGAATCGATCACGGACATTTTCGAGAGGAACCACCTCGTTCACCAAGATCTTGATGAGGTCCCCGCTTGTCTCACCCTTGCCGACGATCATCACCATGGATTCCGGAAGAAGAAACTTCCCGTACTTTTGATAAGGATCCGAGAACACGATGCATTCGCCTTTCCCTGTGAAATCCTCAAGCGTCACGAATGCCATCATATTCCCTCTCTTGTCAACCTTTCGCTTCAGCGACGCCACGATGCCGCAGGCTCTGACAATCGAGTTTGGCTTCACACCGGATGAGCTGCCCAGTTGAACGGTAGCGAAGGCTTCGATATCATCGCGAAATTTCTCCAGCGGATGACCGGAAAGATAGAAGCCCAGAACGGCTTTCTCGCGGGCGAGGACTTCGCTCTCCTTCCATGGCTCAACAGCGGGCAGGTTCGGCCTCGCCTGAACCTTCGCGATACTTGTTTCAAAGAGGCTCGACTGCCCTCTCCCTGAATGCTCTTGCACTCCCTGTCCGTGAGCGATCGCTTTTTCAACCGACTCGAAAAGCTGTGCACGGTTATCGTAAAGAGAATCAAACGCGCCCGCCTGAATCAATCCCTCGAGCGTCTTCTTATTGACGAGTCGCAGGTCGACTCGGGCACAGAAGTCGAAAATATCGATGAACCGACCGTGCTCGTCCCGCGTCTTCACGATTGTCTCGACCGCACTGACGCCCACATTCTTGATTGCGCTGAGCCCGAACCGGATTCCTTTCGGCATAACGGTGAATGTTACATCACTCTCGTTGACGTCGGGCGGCAGCACCTTGAGACCGAGCTT